>NZ_JBLYZG010000054.1:0-36363 GCF_049310245.1 Endozoicomonas sp. ALB115
TGTCTGCAAATAAAAACATACCTGAAATCAGCCGCTGGTGCTTTTTTTTTCAAATTTGTTGATTTCTACCCACAGTTATCCCTGAAGAGCCCAAAATTCAGGGGGGGAGTCAAAATAAATGTGGCCATGCGAAACTCATAAATGCCCTGTAAATAATGAAATGTCGGGGCGGTGCACTAACCTGCCGTGACGACTACTCAGCCCGACTTCATATTGTCCCTATTCAGCGAACCCCCTCCGGCCATGTATCATGCCCGCCTGATAAAATGACCCTCTGCTCTTCCATATAACAAAAACTTGTTTGGAAGCTTGTGTTGACAGCAAGTTTTGTGGTTAGTAGAATTTTGCGTCCTTTTGTCTAGGTGACATAGTTCATCAGACTTTGTTCTTTATAGATGCCATGGTTAGAACAAAATGAGCCAACAATCAAAGCAGTCCTCACAGGCGCAGCAAATTCGTATTCGCCTGAAGGCTTTTGACCATCGCCTGATTGACCAGTCTACGCAGGAAATCGTTGATACTGCAAAAAGAACTGGTGCGCAGGTTCGTGGTCCAATCCCTCTGCCAACACGAAAAGAACGCTTTACCGTACTGATTTCTCCACACGTCAACAAAGACGCTCGTGACCAGTATGAAATCCGTACCCATAAGCGTCTTCTCGACATTATCGAGCCCACCGAAAAAACTGTAGACGCACTGATGAAACTGGATCTGGCAGCCGGTGTCGAAGTGCAGATCAGTCTCGGTTAATGAGGCCATGGGCTCTCCATCAAAGTGTGCACACTTTTGTGTAACAGCTCTGAAGTGAGCGGCCATAGTGGGTAATAGCCCCGTACACGAGAGAGGTTGAAATGACTATTGGATTAGTCGGCAAGAAACGCGGTATGACCCGTGTTTTCACCGAAGACGGTGTTTCCATACCGGTTACCGTAATTGAGGTAGATCCAAACCGCGTTACCCAGGTGAAAACCCTGGAAACCGACGGATATACTGCAATTCAGGTAACTTCCGGAAGCAAGAAAAGCAGCCGTCTGAGCAAGCCGGAAGCTGGCCACTTCGCCAAAGCAGGCGTTGAAGCTGGTTCTGGTCTCTGGGAATTCCGTATCGACGCTGACGCTGAATACCAAGCGGGCGACGTTATCGGTGTAGACCTGTTTGAGCAAGGTCAGAAAGTAGACGTTACCGGTCAGTCCAAGGGTAAGGGCTTCCAGGGTGCTATCAAGCGCTGGAACTTCCGTATGCAGGACGCTACCCACGGTAACTCTCTGTCTCACCGTGCACCTGGCTCTATCGGCCAGTGTCAGACTCCTGGTCGTGTCTTCAAAGGCAAGAAAATGGCTGGACATATGGGCGCTGAAAACGTGACCGTACAGTCCCTGGAACTCGTTCGCGTTGATAGCGAGCGTAACCTGCTGCTGGTCAAAGGCGCAGTACCTGGTGCAACCGGTGCTGACGTTATTGTTCGTCCAGCAGTTAAAGCACGTGCTCACGCCTGAGGGGATTAGACGATGGAACTGAAGGTAAACGGTGCAGATGCCGTTCAGGTCTCAGACGTGACTTTTGGCACTGAATTCAACGAAACCCTGGTTCACCAGGCGGTTGTTGCATTCATGGCCGGTGCGCGTCAAGGCACCAGAGCTCAGAAAAACCGCAGCGACGTAAGTGGCGGTGGTCGTAAGCCCTGGCGTCAGAAAGGTTCCGGTCGTGCACGCGCCGGTACTATCCGCAGCCCACTGTGGCGCGGGGGCGGCAAGACATTTGCTGCCAAACCACAGAATCACGCTCAAAAGCTGAACAAAAAGATGTATCGCGCAGCGCTGCGTTCCATCTTGTCCGAGCTGGTTCGTCAAGAGCGTCTTATTGTGGTTGAACAGTTCGCTGTTGAATCACCAAAGACCAAACTGGTTGTAGCCAAGCTGAATGAACTGAACGCTAACGGCGCGTTGATCGTTGCTGATGAAGTGGATCAGAACATTTATCTGGCCGCTCGCAACATTCCTCATGTGGATGTTCGTGACGTTCAGGGTATTGATCCGGTTAGCCTGGTTGCTCACGAGAAAGTCGTGATGACCGTGTCTGCCATCAAGAAGTTCGAGGAGATGCTGGGATGAACCAGGAACGTATTTTTAAAGTTCTGCTTGGTCCGCACATTTCCGAGAAGACCACTGTCGTTGCTGAAGAGCACAATCAGTACGTCTTCAAGGTAGCCAGGGACGCAACCAAGCTCGAAATCAAAAAAGCTGTTGAGCAGCTGTTTGACGTCAGCGTTAAAGCTGTCAGGACTGCCGTTGTTAAGGGCAAGACCAAGCGTACTCGTTTCGGTATGGGCCAGCGCTCAGACTGGAAAAAGGCGTACGTCAGCCTGGAGCAAGGTCAGGAAATTGACTTCGCGGACGCGGAATAAGGAGCTAGAGAATGGCAGTAATCAAATGCAAGCCGACTTCTCCAGGTCGCCGCTTCGTTGTCAAGGTAGTTAACCCTGACCTCCACAAGGGCCGCCCATACGCGCCTCTGGTGGAAAAGAAAGGCAAAACTGGTGGTCGCAACAATGCTGGTCGTATCACTACCCGTCATCGCGGGGGTGGTCACAAGCAGCACTACCGTATCGTAGACTTTCGTCGCAACAAGGACGGCATTCCAGCTGTTGTTGAGCGTCTGGAATACGATCCAAACCGTACTGCGCACATCGCCCTGTTGAAATACATGGATGGTGAGCGTCGTTACATTATCGCACCTAAAGGTGTGAAAGCCGGTGATGAGCTGTTCTCCGGTGTCGATGCCCCGATCAAAGCTGGTAATACTCTGCCTCTGCGCAATATTCCACAGGGTTCCATCGTACACTGTGTAGAAATGAAGCCTGGTAAAGGCGCTCAGATGATTCGCAGTGCTGGTGCTTCTGCCCAGCTGGTCGCTCGTGACGGTGCTTATGTTACCCTGCGTCTGCGTTCCGGTGAAATGCGTAAAGTATTGGCTGACTGTCGCGCCACTCTGGGCGAAGTCTCTAACAGTGAGCACAACCTGCGCTCTCTGGGTAAAGCGGGTGCTAAGCGCTGGCGTGGTGTGCGTCCGACCGTTCGTGGTGTTGCCATGAACCCGGTAGATCACCCACATGGTGGTGGTGAAGGTCGTACTTCCGGTGGTCGTCATCCTGTGACGCCATGGGGTATTCCGACCAAGGGTCGCAAGACTCGTTCCAACAAGCGTACGGACAAAATGATCGTACGTCGTCGCAGCGCGAAGTAAGCCTAGAGAGAGGATACGATAGTGCCACGTTCATTGAAAAAAGGCCCATTTATCGACCTTCACCTGCTGAAGAAAGTCGAAGAAGCGGCTGAAAGCGGCAACAAGCGTCCGATCAAGACCTGGTCTCGCCGCTCCATGATTATCCCAACCATGGTTGGTCTGACTCTGGCTGTGCACAACGGTCGTCAGCACGTTCCTGTCTTCGTTACCGAAGATATGGTTGGCCACAAGCTGGGTGAGTTTGCTGCAACCCGTACTTATCGCGGTCACGCAGCAGACAAGAAGGCCAAGAAGCGCTAAGAGGGTATAGAAATGAAAGAAGTTGCTGCTATGCATAAAGGCGCTCGCATTTCTGCCCAGAAAGCGCGTCTGGTCGCTGACCAGATCCGCGGCAAGGCAGTTGGCGAAGCCCTGGATCTCCTGAGCTACAGCCCGAAAAAAGCTGCAGTTCTGGTTAAGAAAGTGCTTGAGTCTGCTATTGCAAACGCTGAGCACAATGACGGCATGGACATCGATGAGCTGAAAGTCTCTACTGTCTTCGTTGACGAAGGCATGACGATGAAGCGCATTCGCCCACGTGCCAAGGGTCGTGCTGATCGCATTCTGAAGCGGTCTTGCCATATTACGGTTAAGGTTGCAGAGGTCTAAGGAGCGGTCAGATGGGTCAGAAAGTACATCCTAATGGAATTCGCCTGGGCATCGTTAAGCCCCACCGTTCAGTCTGGTTTGCAGATGGCAGCGATTACGCTGACAAACTGAATGCTGACCTGGCGGTGCGCAGTTTCATTGAAGAGAAGCTGAAAAACGCTTCTGTAAGCCATGTTGAAATCCAGCGTCCAGCGCAAAGCGCCCGCGTGACCATTCACACTGCCCGTCCGGGTATCGTGATTGGCAAGAAGGGTGAAGACGTTGAGAAGCTGCGTCAGGCGGTGTCCAAAATGATGGGCGTGCCTGTGCACATCAACATTGAAGAAATCCGCAAGCCTGAACTGAACGCCATGCTGGTGGCTCAGAGCATCGCTGGCCAGCTGGAGCGTCGTGTGATGTTCCGTCGTGCCATGAAGCGCTCTGTCCAGAACGCCATGCGTCTGGGTGCCAAGGGTATCAAGGTTCAACTGAGTGGCCGTCTTGGCGGTGCTGAAATTGCGCGTACTGAATGGTACCGCGAAGGTCGTGTGCCACTGCACACCCTGCGTGCTGACATCGATTATGCACATTATGAAGCACTGACCACTTACGGTATTCTGGGTGTCAAGGTCTGGATCTTTAAGGGTGAGGTTATCGGTGGCATGGCGCCTGCTGTTGAGCCTTCCAAAGATAAAGAACAGCCAGCTCGTCGCCCTAAGAAGCGTCAGGCTAAGAGTTAAGGAGCGCGGAAATGTTACAGCCCAAGCGTACGAAATTTCGTAAGCAGCAAAAAGGCCGCAATCGTGGTCTGGCACTCCGCGGCTCCAAGGTTAGCTTCGGCGAATACGCATTGAAAGCAATCGGTCGTGGACGTATAACAGCTCGCCAGATTGAGGCGGCTCGTCGTGCCATGACCCGTCACATTAAACGTGGCGGTAAAATCTGGATCCGCGTCTTCCCTGACAAGCCGATCACCGGTAAGCCTCTTGAGGTGCGTCAGGGTAAAGGTAAGGGTAACGTGGAATACTGGGTGTGCCAGATTCAACCAGGCCGCGTTCTCTATGAGATGGAAGGTGTGTCCGAAGAGCTGGCTCGTGAAGCCTTTGCTCTTGCAGCAGCCAAGCTGCCGCTGGAAACTGCCTTCGTTAAGCGGAGCGTAATGTGATGAAAGCTGCTGAACTGCGTGAAAAGTCTGTAGAGGAGCTCAATACTGAGCTGCTCTCTCTGCTGCGGGATCAGTTTAACTTCCGTATGCAGAAAGCTACTGGCCAGCTGGGTCAGAGCCATCTGCTGAAGCAGGTTAAGCGCGACATCGCTCGTGTGAAAACCATCCTGAACCAAAAGGCAGGAGCATAAGATGGCTGAAGAACTGGTTGGTCAAAAAAAGATCCGTACACTGTCCGGCAAGGTCGTGAGCGACAAGATGGATAAAACCATCACTGTTCTCATCGAGCGCCGGGTAAAACATCCGCTTCTGGGTAAAATCGTGAAGCGGTCCACCAAGTTGCACGCTCATGATGAAAACAACGACTGCCGTATGGGCGACGTTGTTACCATCAAAGAGACGCGTCCTCTGTCAAAGAGCAAGACGTTTACGCTTGTATCCATTGACGAGCGTGCTACTCAGATCTAAGGCTACGGTGCTTTGGGCTTGAGTGACTAATGGCCGTTCCGACAGGCTCTTAAAAGTTCTGTCGGAATGGTTGTTTTTGTGAAAGCCGACGAGTACCCGTCTGCAGTTTGGGCTTGGAGAATAAGCAATGATCCAGACAGAAAGTCAACTCGAAGTCGCTGATAACAGCGGCGCCCGTCGAGTTCAGTGTATCAAGGTGCTGGGTGGATCCCACCGCCGCTACGCTGGCATTGGCGACATCATCAAAGTATCCGTGAAGGAAGCGATTCCCCGCGGTAAGGTCAAAAAAGGCCAGGTGATGAACGCTGTTGTCGTGCGTACCAAAAAAGGTGTTCGTCGTCCAGACGGTTCCCTGATCAAATTCGATGGCAATGCAGCCGTTCTTCTGAACGCCAACCTGCAGCCGATCGGTACCCGTATCTTTGGACCAGTGACTCGTGAGCTGCGCGGTGAGCAGTTCATGAAGATCATCTCACTGGCCCCAGAAGTACTGTAACGGGAGCAGGTAATGAAAAAGATCCGTCGTGATGACGAAGTCATCGTAATTGCCGGCAAGGACAAAGGTAAGCGCGGTAAAGTGCAAACCGTTCGTGCTGACGGCAAGCTGATTGTTTCTGGCATCAATATGATCAAGAAACATCAGAAGCCTAACCCGATGCTGGGCACTCCTGGTGGAATCGTAGAAAAAGAAGCGGCTATCGAAGCTTCTAACGTTGCGATTCTGAACCCTGAAACCAACAAGGCTGATCGTGTTGGCTTTGCTATCGAAGATGGCAAAAAGCAGCGCGTATTCAAGTCTGACGGCAAGCCTGTTGACGCGTAAGGGGAGAGTGATGGCAAATTTTAAAACCAAATATCGTGAAGAAATTCTGCCCATGCTCAAAGAAGAGCTGGGTGTGAAAAACGTTCATGAAGTGCCACGCATCACCAAAATTACCCTGAACATGGGTGTTGGTGAAGCGATTGGTGACAAGAAAGTCATCGAGCATGCGGTTGCTGACCTGGAAAAAATCGCCGGTCAGAAAGCTGTCGTGACCAAGGCCCGCAAATCCGTTGCTGGCTTTAAAGTCCGTGAAGGCTGGCCAATCGGTGTTAAGGTGACTCTGCGTCGTGAGCGCATGTATGAGTTCCTGGAGCGTCTGGTTGACATCGCTCTGCCACGTGTCCGTGACTTCCGTGGTCTGAGCCCCAAGTCTTTCGACGGCCGTGGTAACTACAGCATGGGTGTTAAAGAGCAGATCATCTTCCCTGAAGTTGATTACGACAAAATCGACACTCTGCGCGGTCTGGACATCACTCTGACCACTACCGCCAAGAATGACGAAGAAGGCCGTGCTCTGCTGAAGGCTTTCAACTTCCCATTCCGTAACTGATACAGGTACGAGTTTTATGGCAAAAGTATCCATGAAGCAGCGGGAACTGAAGCGTCAGCGCACCGTTGCCAAGTATGCTGAAAAGCGTGCACAGCTCAAAGCTGTGATTAACAATCCTAACAGCACTGAAGATGAGCGTTGGGATGCCCTGGTAGCTCTGCAGAAGCAGCCTCGCAATGCCAGCAAGGCGCGTCTGCGTAACCGCTGCCGCATCACTGGCCGTCCACACGGCGTACTGCGCAAATTCGGCCTGAGCCGTATCAAGCTGCGTGAAGCAGCGATGCGTGGTGATGTTCCAGGTCTGGTTAAAGCCAGCTGGTAAGCGCATTTCATCTTCGGGAGATATAGATAATGAGTATGCAGGACCCGTTAGCAGATATGCTAACTCGTATCCGTAATGCCCAGATGGCAGAGCACGCCTCTGTCACCATGCCGTCCTCCAAAATCAAGGTTGCTGTAGCCCGGGTTTTGAAAGACGAAGGTTTCATCGCTGACTACAAAGTCGCTGGCGAAGCCAAGGCTGAACTGGCCATCGAACTGAAGTATTTCGAAGGCAAGCCAGTTATTGAAAGCCTGAAGCGTACCAGCCGTCCTGGCCTGCGTTCTTACGCTGGCAAGGAAGCGCTGCCTAAAGTGAACGGCGGTCTGGGTATCGCTATCGTTTCCACCAACAAAGGTGTTATGACCGATCGTGCTGCCCGTGCAGCCGGTGTTGGTGGCGAAATTCTCTGCACTGTGTTCTAAGGGAGGGGTATTATGTCTCGAGTAGCCAAAAGCCCTGTTGCTGTCCCTGCTGGTGTAGAGATCAAGCGCAATGGCCAGATCCTGGTGATCAAAGGTTCCAAGGGTCAACTGGAACTTGTTGTTCACAACAATGTCGAAGTTGGACAGGAAGAAAACGTTCTGACGTTTGCTCCACGTGATGGTGCCAAGCACTCCCGTGCTCTGGCCGGCACTACCCGTGCCCTGGTTAACAACATGGTAACCGGCGTAACCGCTGGCTTCGAGAAGAAGCTGCAGCTGGTTGGTGTTGGTTATCGTGCAGCGGCCAAAGGTAATAGCCTGACTTTGAACCTGGGCTTCTCCCATCCGGTTGAATACGAACTGCCACAAGGCGTGACTTGTGAAACTCCGACCCAGACTGAAATTCTGGTTCGCGGTATCGACAAGCAGCTGGTTGGACAGGTTGCTGCGGAAATTCGTGAATTCCGTCGTCCTGAGCCTTATAAAGGCAAGGGTGTTCGCTATGCTGACGAACGCGTTCGTCGCAAAGAAGCCAAGAAAAAGTAAGGTAGGGTGAGATCATGATGGACAAGAAATCTTCTCGCCTGCGTCGTGCCCTTCGTGCAAGGGTTAAGATGCGTGAGCTGGGTGCCATTCGTCTGAGCATCCATCGTACGCCTCGCCACATCTATGCGCAGGTTATCGCCGCTGACGGCGACAAAGTGCTGGCATCTGCCTCCACTGTTGAAAAAGAACTGCGTGGCGACGCTACCGGTAACGTAGAAGCGGCCAAGAAAGTTGGTGCCCTGGTTGCTGAGCGTGCCAAGGCAGCGGGTGTGACCAAGGTGGCGTTTGACCGCTCTGGTTTCAAATATCACGGTCGTGTCAAGGCGCTTGCCGATGCAGCCCGTGAAGGCGGACTGGAATTCTAAGGGTAGAACGTCATGGCAAGAGAAAGAGATGAGCGTAAGCCTAACAACGACGAAGGCTTGATTGAGAAGCTGGTACAGGTTAACCGTGTCGCCAAAGTGGTGAAAGGTGGCCGTATCTTTGGCTTCACAGCGCTGACAGTCGTTGGTGATGGCAAGGGTAAGGTTGGTTTTGGTCGCGGTAAAGCCCGTGAAGTGCCAATCGCTATCCAGAAAGCTATGGAAGCTGCCCGTCGCAACATGATTCATGTTGACCTGAACGGTGACACCCTGCAGTACCCGGTTAAAGCCCGTCACGGTGCTTCCAAGGTTTACATGCAGCCAGCATCTGCTGGTACCGGTGTTATCGCCGGTGGTGCAATGCGTGCCGTTCTTGAAGTGGCTGGCGTACACAACGTACTGGCCAAGTGCTACGGTTCTACCAATCCGGTGAACGTGGTTCGTGCTACTTTTAACGGTCTGCGCGACATGCGTTCTCCTGAAGGCGTTGCTGCCAAGCGTGGCAAGTCTGTTGAGGATATCCTGGGGTAAGTCATGGCTGAGAAGATGATCAAAGTGACGCTCGTGAAGAGCACTAACGGTCGCCTCGAAAGCCACAAGGCTTGCGTACGGGGTCTGGGCCTGCGTCGTATCAACCACACTGTTGAAGTGGAAGACACTCCTTCAGTTCGTGGCATGATCAACAAGGTATCCTACCTTGTCCGGGTAGAAGGAGAATAACATGCGTTTGAATACTCTGAGCCCGGCTGAAGGTAGCCGCAAAGAGGGTAAGCGCGTAGGTCGTGGCATTGGCTCCGGCCTGGGCAAGACCTGTGGCCGTGGCCACAAGGGTCAGAAGTCCCGTTCCGGTGGTTCTGTCAAGCCAGGTTTCGAAGGCGGTCAGCAGCCACTGCAGCGTCGTCTGCCAAAGTTTGGCTTTACTTCACGCAAAGCGCGTTTTACTGCTGAGATTCGTCTGCACGAACTGAACAAGGTTGAAGCAGACGTGATCGATCTGGCAGCGCTGAAAGCAGCTGACCTGGTCAGCGGTAGCATCCAGCGCGCCAAAGTGGTACTGTCTGGCGAATTGGCTAAAGCAGTCACCATCAAAGGTCTGGCTGTTACCAAAGGCGCCCGTGCTGCGATTGAAGCTGCCGGTGGTAAGATCGAGGACTAAATGGCTAAGACATTACCTGTTGGGAATCAAAGCGGCTTAAACGAGCTGTGGTCTCGCGTTAAGTTCGTGTTTCTGGCGATCCTGGTTTACAGGATCGGTGCGCACATCCCTGTGCCGGGCATCAACCCTGATGCGCTGGCTCGGATGTTTCAACAAAATGAAGGCACCATTCTGGGTCTGTTCAACATGTTCTCTGGCGGTGCGCTGGAGAGAATGTCGGTACTGGCCCTGGGTATCATGCCTTATATTTCGGCGTCCATTATCGTTCAGTTGATGAGCGTGGTGAGCCCGCAGTTGGAGCAGCTCAAGAAGGAAGGTGAGTCCGGACGTCGCAAGATCAGCCAGTACACCCGCTACCTGACCGTTGCCCTGGCCCTGGTCCAGGGTACTGGCATGACTGTCGGTCTGGCCAATCAGGGTGTTGCCTTCAGCACTGACCTCAGCTTCTATATTGTCGCTGTTGTCACGTTCGTCACCGGTGCCGTCTTTATGATGTGGCTGGGCGAACAGGTGACTGAACGGGGAATCGGCAATGGTATTTCGATTCTCATTTTTGCAGGTATTGTCGCTGGTCTTCCAAGTGCGATTGTGCGGTCTTTCGAGTCCGCACGTCAGGGTGATATCAACATCCTGATGTTGCTCGCCGTTGCCCTTCTGGCAATTGCGATCATCGCATTTGTAGTCTTTATCGAACGGGGTCAGCGCCGGATAACCGTAAACTATGCCAAGCGTCAACAAGGGCGCAAGGTGTTTGCGGCCCAGAGCAGCCATCTGCCATTGAAGGTGAATATGGCCGGCGTTATTCCAGCTATTTTCGCTTCCAGCCTGCTGCTGTTCCCTGCGTCCATCGCGCAGTGGTTCGGCCAGGGTGAAGGCATGGGATGGCTGCAGGACATCGCTCTGGCGCTGGGTCCGGGTCAGCCACTGAACATCATACTGTTCTCGGCAGGCATCATCTTCTTCTGCTTCTTCTACACTGCCCTGGTCTTTAATCCAAAAGACGTGGCAGATAACCTGAAGAAGTCGGGTGCATTCATCCCCGGTATTCGTCCGGGCGAGCAGTCTGCACGTTATATTGATGGTGTCCTGACTCGCCTGACCATGTTCGGTGCTCTCTATATGACAGCAGTGTGTCTGTTGCCTCAGTTCCTGGTCGTGTCGGCTAACGTGCCGTTCTATCTGGGAGGCACCAGCCTGTTGATCGTGGTGGTCGTGGTGATGGACACCATGGCTCAGGTGCAGTCGCATCTCATGTCGCATCAGTATGAGTCGCTGCTGAAGAAATCCAATCTTAAGGGCTATGGCTCTGGCGGTCTGATCCGCTAAGCCACTCTCATTGAGAATAGTTCTGCAACGGTTGTGGAGTTAGTTATGAAAGTACGCGCGTCGGTTAAAAAAATCTGCCGCAACTGCAAGATCATCAAGCGTAAGGGTAATGTACGTGTGATCTGTCAGGAGCCGCGTCACAAACAGCGTCAGGGCTAATAATTGTCGGGAATCTACGGATTCTCGCGATAGCAGGACTCTGGTCTAATGTGACCTCAGGCAAAGCCAACCGCTCATGAAATTGTTCATGAGCGGTTGTGTTTTATCGAAAGGGGGATTACAATTTCCGCCTTTCGACCTGTTGGAAATGCCTTTTGCTGCGTGAGTGTTTTAGCCTTGCTTGATCGCTCCCAGGTGTTTTCTTCAGGATGAAAGCAGCCATTTCTGAAACAAAGGTTCTTTCCGGCGTTTCAATATGGTGACGTGTTTCAGTTTAATTTGGTTTTGCTGAGCAATCAGGAATGATCAACTGAATAGCTGTTACACGGTTAAATGTAATAACGGAGACGATTGAATGGCCCGTATTGCTGGCGTCAACATTCCAGATAACAAACATGCCGTTATCTCGTTGACCTACATTTTTGGTATCGGTAAGACTTCAGCTCAGCAGCTGTGTGCTGCCACTGGTGTTAACCCGTCTGCCAAAGTATCTGAATTGAGCGAAGATCAGCTGGAATCCCTGCGTACTGAAGTTGCAAAACTCAACGTAGAAGGTGACCTGCGTCGCGAAATCAGCATGAACATCAAGCGCCTGATGGACCTGGGTTGCTACCGTGGCCTTCGCCACCGTCGCAGTCTGCCGGTTCGTGGTCAGCGCTCAAAGACCAATGCCCGTACTCGTAAGGGTCCGCGCAAACCGATTCGTAAATAAGATCGTTTCATTTCTCTGAAGAAACGCTTTGCATAGACCTTTTCTTTTAAAGGCTTTTCTTTACAGGGAATAACGAACTTTTAAATACAGGATTTGTTCTGATATGGCAAAGCCAGGTACTCGTACACGTAAGAAAGTTAAAAAGTCGGTTGTGGATGGCATCGCCCATATTCACGCCTCTTTTAACAACACTATCGTGACAATTACCGACCGCCAGGGTAATGCACTCTCCTGGGCAACTGCAGGTGGCTCCGGCTTCCGTGGTTCCCGTAAGAGCACGCCATTTGCTGCACAGGTTGCAGCTGAGCGTGCCGGACGTGCCGCCGCTGAGTTCGGTCTGAAGAATTTGGACGTGAATGTTAAAGGGCCTGGTCCAGGCCGTGAATCCGCTGTACGCGCGCTCAACGCTTGTGGTTTCAAGATCAATAACATCACTGATGTTACCCCGATCCCACACAATGGTTGTCGTCCGCCCAAGAAGCGTCGTGTATAAGCAGGAGACCGGTAAATGGCTAGATATATAGGTCCTAAGTGCAAACTGTCTCGTCGTGAAGGCACTGATCTCTTCCTGAAGAGTGGTGTTCGTGCGCTCGAGTCAAAGTGCAAGGCAGAAAATGCTCCTGGCCAGCATGGCCAGCGTCGTGGTCGTCTTTCCGACTACGGTGTTCAGCTTCGTGAGAAGCAGAAAGTTCGTCGTATCTACGGTGTACTGGAAAAGCAGTTCCGTAACTACTACAAGGAAGCTGACCGTCTGAAGGGTGCAACCGGTTCAAACCTGTTGCAACTTCTGGAGTCTCGCCTTGATAATGTGGTTTACCGCATGGGATTCGGTTCTACCCGTGCAGAAGCACGCCAGCTGGTCAGCCACAAAGCTGTCATGGTTAATGGCAAGACTGTAAACATCCCGTCTTATCAGGTTAAGCCTGGTGACGTTGTTGCTATCCGTGAAAAGGCAAAGAACCAGCTGCGCATCAATGCAGCGCTTGAACTTGCTGCCCAGCGTGGTTTCTCCATCTGGGTAGAAGTGGACGCCAGCAAAAAAGAAGGTGTCTTCAAGACGCTGCCCGAGCGGAGTGATCTGGCGGCCGACATCAACGAGAGCTTGATCGTCGAGCTGTACTCCAAGTAAGGGATAGACAGTTAGGTGGGGTGTAACATCCATGCAGAATTCGGTTACTGAATTTCTAACTCCTCGACACATTGATGTCGAGGAAATCAGTCTGACACAGGCAAAGGTCACCCTGGAGCCGCTGGAACGTGGTTTTGGGCATACCTTAGGCAATGCCCTGCGTCGCATTCTTCTTTCCTCTATGCCCGGTTGTGCCGTGACTGAGGTAGAGATTGATGGCGTGCAGCATGAATACAGTGCTATTGAAGGTGTTCAGGAAGACGTTATTGAAATCCTGCTCAACCTCAAAGGCCTGGCTATTCGCATGACTGGCCGTGACAGCGTTACTCTGACTCTGAGCAAAAAAGGCGAGGGTGTCGTCACTGCTGCTGACATCCAGCTGGACCACGATGTTGAAATCGTGAATCCTGATCATGTTATTGCCCACATGAATAACAAGGGCAATCTCAACATGAAGCTGAAGGTTGCTCGTGGTCGTGGGTATGAATCAGCCGACAGCCGTCGTCAGGATGAAGAGGAAACTCGCGCTATCGGCCGTCTGCAGCTGGATGCCACCTATAGCCCTGTATACCGTGTTTCCTATGTCGTAGAAAGTGCTCGTGTAGAACAGCGTACTGACCTCGACAAGCTGGTTATCGATCTGGAAACCAATGGTACTCTGGATCCTGATGAAGCCATCCGTCGTGCTGCTACTATTCTGCAGCAGCAGCTGGCGGTATTCGTGGATCTGGAAGGTGAGTCCGAGCCAGAGCCTGTGAAGGAAGAAGACGAGGTTGATCCGATTCTTCTTCGTCCGGTTGATGATCTCGAACTGACCGTACGTAGTGCTAACTGCCTGAAGGCAGAGAACATCTACTACATTGGTGACCTGATCCAGCGCACTGAAGTTGAGTTGCTCAAGACCCCGAACCTGGGTAAGAAGTCCCTGACTGAAATCAAGGACGTTCTGGCCTCCCGTGGTCTGAGCTTGGGTATGCGTCTTGATAACTGGCCACCTGCCAGTTTGAAGAGCGACGATAAGGTTTCTGCTTAATTGCAGCCAGGAGCCGCCACTGTTGCAGAAACAGAAGCGGTTCCTGGTAAGAAGAGGAAGTTTGTGCCATGCGTCATCGTAAGAGTGGCCGCAAGCTTAACCGGAACAGTTCTCATCGCAAAGCGATGTTCAAGAATATGGCTGCTTCCCTGGTTGAGCACGAAGTAATCAAGACAACACTGCCAAAAGCGAAAGAGCTGCGCCGTGTTGCTGAACCGCTGATCACCCTGGCTAAGGAAGACAGCGTTGCTAACCGTCGGCTGGCGTTCGATCGTCTCCGTAACAAGGCTGCGGTAGGCAAACTGTTCACTGATCTGGGTCCGCGTTTCAAAGAGCGTCCAGGCGGTTACATCCGTATCATCAAGTGCGGATTCCGTCATGGT
Organism: Endozoicomonas sp. ALB115; assembly: GCF_049310245.1. Lineage (NCBI taxonomy): Bacteria > Pseudomonadati > Pseudomonadota > Gammaproteobacteria > Oceanospirillales > Endozoicomonadaceae > Endozoicomonas > Endozoicomonas sp. ALB115. The sequence goes on from NZ_JBLYZG010000054.1 coordinate 14,427, forward strand.
GACAACGCGCCTATGGCTTATGTCGAGTTGCTGGACCGTCCTGCTGTTGCAGCAGTAGAGTCCGCTGACGAAGAATAAGTCAGAAAAAAGCCGGGTTATCCCGGCTTTTTTGTTTTCACCCTGCCATGAAGTTCTTTTACTGTTTCTCTGTGTGTCCTTAGCATCTTGCCCTTCATAATCAGTTAACCAACTGTCATCGAATATTTTCTATCCATTGGCCATTCTACTTCAGAAGATGAGTCGGGATGTTATAAACGCTAACCAACTGGTTAGTGATTTATATGAAAACAAATGGAAAATAAGGAGTATCTCGAATCTCTTTATGGAGCTTTGATTTGACTTTCTGTCAGGTTAATTAACAACGATAAAGAACTAATTAAACTTTTAATGATCAAATCTTCATAATCAAATTTTTAATTGCAGGAATGAGTTATGCATTACCCTCCATCCATTGCAACCAAGCCACCACTGCATCAGATGGACTCAGTCCGTGGCAAACAACGCAATGCCCCTGAGATTAAGTTCATTCGGCAATTGTCCCCCCGGGAAGCCAGAATGGCTGAAGAATTATATGGTCAGCTTAAAGCACATCATCACAGCAGTTCAGATCGCTCCTGTCATTGTTTAGTGAAGTCCGGTTATTTTGATCGACTGGTTGGCTTTAAAAGGGCTGGGGAGAAACCTTTCATTATCCAGGTTCACGATATAACCAATCCATATATAGGCAAAGGTGCTTTTGGAGAAGTCTATGAAAGTAGTCTTTTGGTCCGAAAGTCAGAGAAATGTTGGGGAGTTCCTCAAGGGCAGCAATATAACAGAATTATGAAGATCCAGAAAAACACTGAAGTTGCCAGGAGTGAAATGGACTTTCATTCGGTTCAGCCCGGATCGTTAGGTGCTGGAAAATTTAAAGATTACCAATATCTGGATCAACTACGCATTCCCGGAGAATGTTTGCAGAAGTATTTTGATGATCAAGAATGGCCACTGAAAGACAGGTTTGACTGTGCTGTGGCTATGTTGATTTGTGCTAAGACTTTCGTGGCTGGGGGGTTAGTTCATCCCGACCTTAAACCGTCCAACATGATGTATGATAAGGTTAATAAAGAGATCTTTTTTATTGACAATGCCCATGTATTTGATCTTGAAGATCCATCAGCGCCCAGGCCCCAGAATCTAGTGGGGACACCGTTGTTTATTGAGCCTGACCAACACCAGAAATCAGAAATTACAGCCAAGTCGATGGTGTTTTCCCTTGGAATTATTTTGTTGAATCTATTTTCTGATGAACCTGGTAAATATAAAGTTGCCGAGTCTCGGACTGTTCAGCGCGAGGACTTAAAACTAAATCTGGCGGAATTTCTTCCAAAACTCAGGATAGACAGTAATGATTTCGTCCAGCAGCTGTCAGGTTTCTTAACTCAGATGGTTTCGACAAGCAGCGCCTCTCGTCCCGACTTAGACGAGTGCCTGGGGAAAATGACCGCTTTTTCCAGTGGATACAAAATCATTGAAGAAGCTGCTAGTGAATTGAAGTTAGCCAAAAGTAGCGTTGAAAATTTGAAATATGAACTAACGATGTTAAAACAAAGCCAAAGGTTAGCTAAAAGAAGTGGGATAACAGAAGAGGAATTTAAACAACTAAAAGAAGAGGGAGCAGCAAAAGAATATAAAATGAATATGAAGTTGCAAGTGCAGCAGATTGCAATCGAAAAGATGGAAGAAGAGCAGAAGCAAAAATTGGAAAAGTTAATGCAGGTACAACAGCTGAAGTTGGAAAAACAGAAGCAAGAAACCGAATCGCTGGAAAAACAAACTGCTTATTATAAAGCTGCGGCAGAACGTGCGCAAAGTGATGTCGAGCAGACATCTCGTATACTGGCAGCGCAGAGAGCAGAAGTAGAAGAGATGGAAGGAGCCCTTTTTAGTCAAGAAAAAGAATTGAGGAGGTTGACAGAAAAGGTTGCCAAGGCAGAGGAGCAGAATCGGGAGGCGGATACAGCGCATAACGAGGCGGTGGCAGCGCGTATAGAGGCTGAGCAGGCGCTCACAGAGGCACAAAATAGAAATTCTCAATATGAACAAAAGCTGACAATAGCGAAAAATGATCAAAAGCGTGCAACGTCTAAATTGGAAGAATTTGAAGTCAATGAGAAAAAACTACTGGCTGAGAAAGCTTCTGAAGAGACGAAAGTAAAGGAACTTTCGAGTAAGCTGTCTAAAAATCTAAAGGCACCTTTGGATAGGTTGAAAAAGGTAGCAAGTAACCGGGATGATATAGATAAAGCTGATTTTTGTACGATATTGCCTGGTATTATAGAAACCCAGCTATCCAATTCTGAGCAGATCAGATTACTGGAAAAGATTGGAATATTTATTTTTTGCAATATTGGAGCCACCTATACCCATAAGTCCAATTTAAGGCCTTTTTCCTTATATCCCCGTCGGCAGTCTGATTTCACGAAGACTCAACGAATGCATTTGGAGGCAGTTTCATCCCAGGCTAAAGCGCTGGCAGAAAAAATGTTAAAAGGTAATGAAGAAAGTAAGCGGCAGGCGTGCGATTTTTTAAGCAAAGGTTTTGTTACACGTGTTCAGGTCACAGATGCTTTAACAGCAGACAATGGCTGGGCTGAATCACTGCTGGCCTCCACTCCCGGAATTTCAAAATATCAATTTACGTCAGAAGATGTGGCCAAGTTTAAGAAATCTCACCTCTGTCATTATTTTCAAGATGGCAGGGAAGGTGACCCCGGTAAAAGCAAACAACTGGCAGCTTATATGGCGGATTTGGAAAAAATGGATGAAGTCACAGCGGCAAGGAGTTTGCTGGCTATGCTCGCAGCTAAAGAACCTGTGGCAAATTTTGCTGCTTTAGAGAATGAGTTTTTGTCTATTCTCACCAGACCGGACGCATATACCAGAGGGGCGCAGGACACTGTCACCTGGTTTGCTGAATATGTGTGTGAAAGTGTCGTTGGAGAGAAACTTATTCGTCAGGATATTGATTCGCCATCGGCAACCAAAATGAAGCATATTGCTTTGCTGCGATCTGCTTATGAAGAGGTTTTAAATCCATTGATTGGGGAGAAGCTGGATTCGCAGGTCGTTAAAAAATTAGCGGAGAGTCGCCTGGTGAACTTTTCTCCCGTTCAATACCAGCATGAACTTCAAGGTTTTCAAAATGATCTGAAGTATAAAGTGACAGCACTTTTGGAGTCCGAGGAAAATATTGCAGTCTACAAGGATTATTTGCATAAAAAGTTCGCGGCAAATTTTTCTGTTTCATAGTGTCAGTTACCCGGCTCTGGCTGCGCTATTGCCACGTGCGCCAGCCTTTCGGGTTGAGTTTATCTCCCTGATTGGCACATTCTGAATGGAACCTAATAATAATTTTAAGGTCAAACGGCGTTATTTATGAGTGCAGGGTATTATTCTGAAAGCTGCCGCATCAACCAGCGCCCACCCAAAGTCTGCTCGCTGGGTTGATCAACAAGCCAGTTCAAGCAGGCTTCCTTACCCTTCCATAAGTGCATTTTACGGTAAAAGTGTCTCAAACCTTAGTCCCCATAGAGTCACAGGCATCGCTCTGTATAACGGCAAGTGTGTTGAGGATGCTTTTTGGGAAAAAAAACCATTACAAGGACGTCAAGTCACTTCGGCTGATGTGCTTACAGCCTATGGAAATGATACATCCTCTATCAGAAGCGGCTTTTTCCTGCAAAAACTGTGCTTACAGAACATTTTGCATGGCAATAGAGTCGTTACCCCGATTCAGGTCATTGAAGAGTTCTCCCGACAGCCAGATCAAAATCATAAGTTCAAATTAGCGATAGCACGCTTCATGGCGGAATGTTGCCTGATGGGCCTGAACTTGAATGGTCATCCGGTCACTCCGGATTCGGTGGTCATGGCTTATCACGCCATCGGGGCAACACTGGAGCTGGCGCGCTTCAAGTCGGAGTGTTGCCTTAGGTATCTGCTGTTGAATGGCCGACAGGTTACACCGGATGAGGTGGTTAGGGATTACCCGGATAGTCCGGGAGGCAAACTGGGGATAGCCCGCTTTAAAACGGAATGTTGCCTGAAGTGCCTGCCGTTGAATGGTCGGCTGATCTCACCGGAGGAAGTGGTTAAGGATTACCCGGATAGTCCGGATGGCAGACTGGGTATAGCGCGCTTTATAGAAGAATGTTGTCTGAGGGGCTGGCTGCTGAATGGTCAGCAGGTGACACCGGATGAAGTGGTTAAGTATTTCCCGGATAGTCCGGTAGGCAAACTGGGTATAGTGCGCTTTAAAGCAGAATGTTGCCTGAACAGCCTGCCATTGCACGGCCAGCAGGTCACAGCGGATGAGGTGGTTAAGGAATATCAGGTGGTCGGGGCACCACTGTCGCTGGCACGCTTCAAAGCGGAATGTTGTCTGAGGAGCTTGCTATTGCATGGTCGGCAGGTGACACCGGAAACGGTGGTCAAGGATTATCAGGCCGCCGAAGCCCCGCTGGAGCTGGCACGCTTCAAAGCAGAATGTTGCCAGCGGGGGCTGCTGTTGAATGGCCAGCGGGTTACGCCGGATGCGGTGGTTAAGGATTATCAGGCCATTAACGCGACACTGCCGCTGGCACGCTTCAAAGCACAATGTTGCCTGCGGGGGCTGCCGTTGAATGGCCAACGGGTTCTACCGGATGCGGTGGCGAGGGATTATCGGGCCGTTAAAGCGACACTTGAGCTGGCGCACTTTAAGGAACAATGTTGCTTTAGAGGGAAGCTGTTGAATGGTCAGCAGGTTACACCGGATGAGGTGGTTAAGGAGTATCGGGCTGCCAGGGCAACACTGGGGCTTGCCCGTTTCAAAGCGGAATGTTGCCTGAGGGGTATGTTGCTGAATGGCAGACAGGTTACAACGGCTGCGGTGGTTAATGATTTTCCGGCAAGCCCGGAAGGCAAACTGGGCGCAGCGCGATTCAAAATGGAGTGTTGCCTGCGGGGCCTGGCGTTGAATGACCGACAGATCGAACCGGATATGGTGGTTAAGGATTTACCGAAGTGTTCGGACAGTAAACTGGCGATAGCGCACTTCAAAGCGCAGTGTTGCCTGAGGAGCATCTCACTGAATGGTCAGCAGGTCACACCGCATGAGGTGGTTAAGGGTTTTCAGGCAATCAGGGCAAAACTGGCGCTGGCATGTTTCAAAGCGGAATGTTGCCTGAAGGGCATGTTGCTCAATGGCCAGCAGGTCACAGCGGCTGAGGTGATCAAGGATTTTCCGGTGAGTCCGGAAGGCAAACTGGGGCTAGGGCGCTTCAAAGCGGAATGTTGCCTGAGGGGCTTGCCGTTAAAGGATCGGCCGGTGACACCGGATACGGTGGTTGAGGCGTTTCCGGACAGTCCGGAAGGCAAACTGGGGATTGTGCGTTTCAAAGCAGAATGCTGCTTCAGGGGCTTGTTGTTGAATGGTCAGCAGGTCAACCCGGATGAGGTGGCTAAAGACTATGTCCGTGGTGGTTGGCTGCTGGAAAGAGCTATTTTTTATTCCCAGCTGGCATTGAATGCAAGAATAGTGCATGGCTCCGATCTGGATAACCAGAGAGTATTGGCAGCGTTTAACACAGTGCCCGGGGATCATTCTTCAAGACAAACCAGGTTTCTGATTCAACGGCTGGAACAATTTCAGCCCTATGATGAAGCCAGCGAGGTTCAGGCTATTTTTCAAGAAGCCTGTCAAACCTTAAACAACTTATCGGTCAATGACGATGAGCAGCATCGAGTGCAATGTATCCTGAAATTCATGGCTTTGCAGCATGAGCTGCCAATGAATCATCAGAGCGTATCAGCACAACAGGTATTGCAATCCATCAATACACTGAGGCGCTCATTTCAGAATTTACGCCTGCATTTCTTCTTCCTGGCTCATTGCTACAGTAAGAGACTGCCTATTGATGGACGACAAATCCATAAGGATCAGGTGCTGGAGTGCCTTAATAGTTTCCCTGAAGGAAGTAAGCAGCGCCATGCGTTGGGCTGCTGGTTTGAACAATACAGCACCAAAGCCAGGATACTTGATCAGCGGCTGTTTCAACCGGTTATCCCCGTAAGTGATATTGACAACTCTGGCCGGGTAGCAAAACCGTTAGAGGTATCCAATGGCAATCTCGGCCAGGAAGACCTTTCCCCTCCTCAGGTTAGGGAGTTCAGGAATGCACCAGATAATGCATCGGTTGCTCAGGCATTATTTTCCACCCTTGTGGCTCAAACCCGGAAGCAATGGCCAAAAACAGGGGCACCGGGTTTCCCGGACAAGCAAGCTCAGCGGTTAGATGCGCTGACACTAAAAGCACTGGAAATTATTCAGGACATCAATCGCTCTTATGCCAATCCCCCCATTCTGATTACCGGTTCATACGCCCGTTTTTTGCAGAACCTCTGCCCGGCATTTAATGATATTGACATTATCTGTACGACAGAAAAATCGGCCACCATACTCTTTGAGAAGTTGCAGGCACTGAACACCGATGAGGATTCAGAAATCACACAAAACATTACCTTCAGGCCGGTCCCGGGCTGTCAGGCGATTAAATTGCCACAGGCCTGCAATATTGATCTTAGATACGGTGATTTGGGTATCAAAACGATGGGGCTGCAAGTCAGTGTGGACTCCAGAGTCATTGATACGAATGGAGCACGACTGGCCGTTCACGTTCCTGGTGTTGAAAGGCCGGTATGGTGTTTGTCGTTTACTGAAGAAACCCGATTATTGAACGATGCGCTGGCATACCTTGTTGATAACCTTGATCCGCTGACAAGAAAATTGCAAAGAGGGGTTGTATTTGACATACCTCGAACCCTTCTTTTTAACAAGCCCCAAAATGCCCATGAGCGCATTTATGGCTTGCTGATACGCTCACTGCTTACCCTGAATAAAGGTCGGCAGTTTATCGCCCTGCACTGTGAGGAAGAACCCGAAACATTAAACTGCCGGACTGACCGGCTTCAACAGGAACAACATCGCCTTCATGTACTGACTGGGAATCTTCAAATAAAATTGGCCAGCCATGTGTGCCGTGATGATTTTGAGCGCAGGGTTAACGGCTGGCTGGCGACAGCTCAGCTCGTCAATGATTACCAGGTCAAGAGGAAGGATTTTGTCAAAGAGCTGCTGACGATGATGAATCCTGAATAATACCAATTCCACCTTCTAAATATGATAACGAGCAAGTCATTTTGGACCGCTGGGCAAGGCGGAATGACGAGTAATAGCAGGGCTATTGCGAGGAATTCCAACGAAGATCCAGCGGTTCAAAATGGCTGCGCAGTTCATATTTAGAAGGTGGAGTTGGTATCAGATCCGGTAGACTCGACGCATTGAACATGAACATCGGTAACAAGTTCAATTGCGGTATCCCCGAAAAATGATGCTTGCTGATAACCTGTGAAAAATTAAGGAGAAATGCTATGGGTCTGTTTGATGCCTTACTGGGCAATGCAGGTGAGATGAGCAATACGGAAGCAATGGAGGATCTGGCAACCATTCTTAATCCGTCGGAGTCCATAGAGCTGGCCTATAAGCTGGTGCGGGATATGGTGGTTTTGACCAATCACCGGTTGATTTTGATCGACAAGCAGGGGCTTACCGGACGCAAGGTTGAATATCGCTCAATACCTTATAAGTCGATCACTATGTTTACTGTTGAGTCTGTAGGCCATTTTGATCTGGATGCTGAACTGAAACTATGGATTTCCGGCCAGCCAGAGTCAATGCAGATGGAATTTAACAGCAAAACCAATATTTATAAGCTTCAGGCACTCCTGGCGGCAAAAGTGGCAGGGCAGTAATTGCTTGCCAGCCAGTCGTTGATAAAGGCCACCATCGTGGCCTGTTCGGTTTAGCCCTGGACTCTCAGCAGGTTTGAGAGTGCCGGATTGGGTTTGTCGGCGGCTTTGAAAATCAGTGCGATTTTGCCAATGGTTTGAATGAGATCAGAGTTTGTGGCGCTGATCAGTTCGCTGACCAGTTGCTGGCGGGTTTCCCGGTCGCCAATGGCGAATTTCACCTTGATCAGTTCATGGTCATTCAGTGCGCGTAATGTTTCTTCAACCACGCCATCTGTCAGCCCCTTGTCTGCCACAATGACGACAGGGTTCAGGTTGTGGCCGATGGTACGGAAATGCTTCTTTTTGGCTGCATTCAAGCTCATGTTTGCTATTCCTGATAATTTCTTTAATAACGAATCGTCATACACGATATCTGATGATGGGTATGACCGTATTTTTCCAGAGAAGTTTTCGTTAATGCAGGTTGGGGACAGAAAAGTACTGTTCATGGAGCGCTTAACGGTCATTGACTGGGTGTCGAAGAGAGCGAATTAATGTCCAGCGCCGTGGACTGCGGAATGGGTCTCAGGCTGGCAGCATTTAAGTCACTCGACAGCATATGCAAGCTTCTGGTGGCGCATGCTATCGCTTTCTGGCTGCTGAGGGAAGTGTGCCTGCTGTTCGAGGCTGCCCGTATAAGTGGTGACCTGTCTCTTCGGCAGTGGTTGAACAATACGTATTATGCTGATGGTGTTACAGCGGTTAGTGATTACTGACTCCACAATAATAAACATTCCAAAGCGTTTGATCAGCACAAGTGTGTGGAAAGTGTTGGCTTGTGGTGCGTAATAACCCCTAATCATCCGCTTAATCTTTTATTGTCTTCTGCTGTCACAGCCATGCTGTATAAGATATTATCACCATGACTTTTACTTTAAGTAGTTAACCAAATGAAATCGTATTTTCTGACTAAGTGGGCAGTCACTCCCGGCAACTGCTCCTGCGTTGCTCTAGCTCCTGCATCCATGCAGTCGTGCGGCGTTACAACTACGGTCACATAGCTACGGCTATGCTCCCTACGTTGTGCCTTGCATAGTAACTGCCCACTTAGCCAGAAATATACGATTCCATTTGGCCAACTACTTACCGGCTGATGGAAATCTCAGCTTTTGTCAGGTGTAAACTTTTACCCCTTTCAGTTTTCGGTTTGATGTTGCTCAAATATTTTTCAGGCAACGTCTAGGAGCCTGTCCGAGAATAGACTGCCCTACTGCGGTGGCAGCAAATTGGTCTAAAAATTCCGTTTTGTTCGGCAAATAGCCCCGCTATTCACCTCACAAAACGGAATTTTTATCCTCAATTTTCTGCCATCCTCGCTACGGGGTCGCCTAGACGGGCGCTATTCTTGGACAGGCTCCCAAGCTTAATTTACAGGCAGTTTGCAAAAAGATTATGGCGAGATCCAAAAGTAGTGGTCGCTGGTTAAAAGAGCACTTTGATGACCACTATGTAAAGCAGTCGCAAAAAGATGGCTGGCGATCCAGGGCCAGTTATAAACTTCTGGAAATTCAGGAGAAGGATAAACTCTTTCGCCCGGGTATCCGGGTGGTTGATCTGGGTGCGGCACCCGGTGGCTGGTCTCAGGTAGCGGTTGAGCTGGTGGGTGATCAGGGGCGGGTGGTTGCTTCTGATATTTTGCCAATGGATCCTATCGCCGGGGTTGACTTTGTTCAGGGTGACTTCACAGAAGACACGGTGCTGGAACAAATACTGGAAACCATCGGTTCGGACCGGGTAGACCTTGTAATTTCCGATATGGCCCCCAATATGAGTGGAGCACTCTCTGTTGATCAGCCCAATGCCATGTACCTTGTGGAACTGGCACTGGATCTGTCCAGGCAGGTGTTGCGTACAGGAGGTGTGTTTCTGGTTAAGGTGTTTCAGGGTGAAGGCTTTGATGCCTATCTGAAAGATATGAAAACCAGCTTTGACAAAGTGCAGACCCGCAAGCCAACGGCTTCCAGGGCGCGCTCAAGAGAAGTATATCTGCTGGCCTCTGGCTTCAGGGGATAATACCGGGCGTTGAATAATAGGATGCATTAATCAGCATGATAGAAGACAATCACTGTCACACCGTCCGCTGATCGTGTATCGTTGCAGATAAGCATTAATACATAATCACAGCGAGCCAGGGGAACGTGCTCAATATAAACGATTACCTGAGGCTTAAGTACGCTCAAGAGAGGTTAGCCCCTTGAATGATATGGCAAAAAATTTGATTCTCTGGGTCATAATCGCCTTGGTGCTATTGACCGTCTTTAAAAACTTTGATGGCATGCAGTCGTCTACCCAGAAGGTTGCCTATTCTGACTTCATCAGCATGGTAGAAAATCGCCAGGTCAGTAAGGTTGTCATTGATGGTTTTACCATCACCGGCATGTTAAACAACAGTGAACGTTTTGAAACCAATCTGCCGCCCACGGTGCCAGACAACAAACTGATGGATGAACTCCTGCTGGGCAAGGTACAGGTTGAGTCCAAGCCTATTGAAAAGCAGAGTATCTGGACACAGCTATTGGTGGCCAGCTTCCCGATTCTGGTGATTCTTGCGGTATTCATGTTCTTCATGCGTCAGATGCAGGGCGGCGGCGGAGGCCGGGGTGGCCCGATGAGCTTTGGCAAAAGCAAGGCCCGCCTGCTGTCTGAAGATCAGATCAAAACTACGTTTGCCGATGTAGCCGGTGTTGAAGAAGCCAAGGAAGATGTTCAGGAGCTGGTAGACTTCCTGAAGGATCCCGGTAAATTCCAGCGTCTGGGTGGTCGTATTCCCCGGGGCGTTCTGATGGTGGGTCCTCCGGGTACCGGTAAAACCCTGATTGCCAAAGCGATTGCCGGTGAGGCCAAGGTTCCGTTCTTTACCATCTCCGGTTCTGACTTTGTTGAGATGTTTGTAGGTGTTGGTGCCTCCCGTGTCCGTGACATGTTTGAGCAGGCCAAGAAGCAGGCACCGTGCATCATCTTTATTGACGAGATTGATGCGGTCGGTCGTCACCGTGGTGCCGGTATGGGCGGTGGTCACGATGAACGTGAACAGACCCTTAACCAGCTGCTGGTTGAGATGGACGGTTTTGAAGCGAACGACGGTATTATTGTAATTGCTGCTACCAACCGTCCTGATGTCCTTGACCCTGCGTTATTGCGCCCTGGTCGTTTTGACCGTCAGGTGGTGGTTGGCTTGCCGGATATCCGTGGTCGTGAGCAGATCCTTAAAGTGCATATGCGCAAGGTTCCGGTTTCTGACAATGTGCAGCCTTCGGTTATTGCACGTGGTACTCCGGGATTCTCCGGTGCCGACCTGGCCAATCTGGTTAATGAGGCGGCGCTCTTTGCAGCACGGGCTAACCAACGTACGGTGGGTCAGAAAGAGTTTGATCTGGCGAAAGACAAAATCATGATGGGCGCTGAGCGCAAGTCCATGGTCATGAGTGATAAGGAAAAGAGCAATACGGCTTATCATGAAGCCGGTCATGCCATCGTTGGTCGATTGGTTCCGGACCATGATCCAGTCTACAAAGTGAGTATTATTCCGCGAGGTCGGGCGCTTGGGGTGACCATGTTCCTGCCTGAAGAGGACCGCTACAGCCAGAGCCGCCAGGCACTACTGAGCCAGATATGCTCACTGTTTGGTGGCCGTATCGCCGAAGAGATGACGTTGGGCAAAGATGGGGTAACCACCGGTGCCTCCAATGATATTCAGCGCGCTACCCAGATTGCCAGAAGCATGGTGACCAAGTGGGGCCTTTCTGAAAAGCTCGGTCCACTGCTCTACGATGAAGATGAGGGTGAGGTTTTCCTGGGTAAAAACTACGGCAGCGGCGGTTCCAGGATGAACGTTTCCGGTGAAACGGCGAAGATCATTGATGAGGAAGTTCGTCGGGTTGTCGATGAATGTTACTCCCGCGCCAACCAGATTCTCGTCGATAACCGCGACAAGCTGGATCAAATGGCTGAGGCACTGATTCAATATGAAACCATTGATAGTGATCAGATTGATGACATCATGGCTGGCCGTGAAGTTCGCCCTCCCAAGGATTCCGGCGATAACGATGACAGCGGTGTAAAGGCTGCTGCTGATGAGTCTGAAGTAAAGGCGGAAGAAGGTGATAAAAAAGATTCAGGCGGTTCGATTGGTGGCCCAGCTGGGGAGCACTGATCGTCAGTCAGGTCTATGATGATGAAGGGCAGGTTTATCCTGCCCTTTTTTGTATCTGCCAATTTGTCGATGAATCATGGTTATCGGTTTTTTGGCCACGGTTGGTAAGTAGTTGGCCAAATGGAATCGTATATTTCTGGCTAAGTGGGCAGTTGCTATGCAAGGCGCAACGTAGGGAGCATAGCCGTAGCTATGTGACCGGAGTTGCAACGCCGCACGACTGCATGGATGCAGGAGATAGAGCAACGCAGGAGCAGTTGCCGGGAGTGACTGACAACTTAGTCAGAAATATATGATTTCATTTGGTTAACTACTTATACCCGCTCAGGGGGAGTGATTGGTCAGGGTGGCCATCAGAAAAAATGACTGAACGGGATCTGAGGAGTATTCATGAGCAACGAATTCAAGTTGAACTGTGCAGGGAAAATGCTGGATCTGAACAGGCCCAGGGTGATGGGGGTTTTGAACGTTACACCGGACTCTTTTTATCAAGGGAGCCGCTGTGCTGATAACTGGCTGAATGTTGCCGAGCAGATGATCAAGGACGGGGCGGATATTCTGGATGTTGGTGGCGAGTCGACACGCCCCGGTGCTTCCGGTGCGCCAGCCCAGGAGCAGGAGTTAGAGCGGGTTCTGCCAGTTATTGAAGGTTTGGCGTCGCGCTTCAACGTCATTATTTCCATTGATACCAGCTCTCCTCTGGTGATGAAAGAGGCGGTAAAAGCGGGCGCGGGGATAATTAATGATGTCCGGGCGTTGCACCGTGAGGGGGCGTTGGAAGCAGCAGCGGAAACGACAGTTCCCATTATTCTGATGCACTCTCTTGTTGATCAACCTGAGCCCGGGGTTGTACCGGTCTATGGTGATGTGGTTAAAGAGGTCAGCCAGTATTTGATGGCTTGTGTGGAGCGCTGCGAGAATGCCGGAATTGCCAGGGAGCGCTTGATACTGGACCCGGGCTTTGGGGGCGGTATGTTTGGTAAAACGCCGGTGTACGATCTTGAAATGCTGAAGGGTTTTCGCCGCTTCCATGAACCCGGTCTGCCGGTATTGGCGGGTATGTCCAGAAAGTCCTTTATTGGGGCAACCCTGGACCGGGATACTGAAGACCGGCTTCCGGGCAGTCTCGCTGCAGCCATGCTGGCGGTACAGGCAGGTGCTCATATCATCCGTGTGCATGATGTCAGGGAAACGGTTGACGTCCTGCGTTTGCTTCAGGCCGTTGACGAAGCTTAACGTTTTCATTTCAAAAAATAATGATGCCTGCCAGTCTGGAGATCGAGCTTCCGCAGTGGTGGGTAGTCTTCACTGTCATTAAGTCATCAATGTCGTCTATTACTTAAACCCTCTTCGTTTTCAAGATAACCTGATGGTACTGGTGGTTCACTTGAATGAGTGAGATGATTACCGGATATTGCTTTCAGAAATTCTTGGTAAACGGCTATGGCTCGAAAATATTTTGGTACCGACGGAATTCGAGGGAAGGTGGGTGACTTTCCAATTACTCCGGATTTTGTCCTGAAGCTGGGCTGGGCAGCGGGTCGTGTGCTGGCGGAACAGGGTGAAGGGAAAGTCATTATTGGCAAGGACACCCGAATCTCCGGGTATATGTTTGAGTCCGCGCTTGAGGCCGGTCTGTCTGCTGCCGGTATCGATGTTGTCCTGACCGGGCCAATGCCAACCCCGGCCATTGCCTATCTGACCCGAACCTTTAATGGGCAGGCGGGTATTGTGATCAGCGCCTCCCATAACCCGTTTTACGACAATGGTATAAAGTTTTTTGCAGGCGACGGCACCAAGCTATCCGATGAGGTTGAGCTGAAGATTGAAGCATTGCTTGAGTCAGAGATTGAGGTAGTGGATTCCCAGAGTCTGGGTAAAGTGACTCGGATGAATGATGCTGCAGGCCGGTACATTGAGTACTGCAAGGGCAGCACTTCCCAGCAGCTGGATCTGCGTGGCATGAAAATTGTGATTGATGCCGGCCACGGTGCAACCTATCAGGTTGGTCCTGCGGTCTTTCGAGAGCTGGGTGCGGAAGTGATACCGATGTGCATCCATCCGGATGGTGTCAACATTAACGAGAACGCAGGCGCTACCAGCCCGGAAGGCATGGCTGCCAGAGTCAGGGAAATCGGTGCGGATCTGGGAATTGCCTTGGACGGTGATGGTGACCGGGTCATTATGGTGGATGATCAGGGTGAGGTCGTCGATGGCGACCAGCTGCTGTTTATTATTGCCATGGATCGCCATTCCAGGGGGATCTTGAAGGGTGGTGTCGTGGGCACGTTGATGACCAACCTGGGAATGGAGAAAGCATTGGAAGCTGCCGGCATTCCCTTTGCCAGGGCCAATGTCGGTGACCGTTATGTCAATGAACTGCTGATAGCCAATGACTGGCAGCTCGGCGGTGAGTCTTCAGGCCATATTATCTGTCGTGATGCATCGACCACGGGTGATGGCATTGTCTCGGCCTTGAAAGTGTTAAAAGCCATGCAGGCAGCAGGTAAGTCACTGTCTGAAATGGTGGCTGCGATCACTCTTTATCCACAAGTTATGATCAATGTCCGGGTGCAGAATAAGCGGGACACCGACACCATTGCGGGTATTGTTGAGGCGGTAAAAAAAGCAGAAGAAGAGATGGCTGGAAAAGGTCGCGTTCTTCTGAGAGCTTCAGGAACTGAGCCAGTCATTCGGGTGATGGTAGAAGGTGAAGACGGCGTTCAGGTAAAGGCTCAGGCGGAAAAGCTGGCAAAAGTGGTTGAACAGGAAATGTGCTGAATGTCACCCGGTGCAGGTATCGGCTTGCACCGGAGCTGTGTTGCCTTGATTTCAATAGCTTCGCAGGGCTTGACTTATTGTATGTTGGTGTCTTTCGGGTTAGTATTCCGGCCTCGCGATCAAAGAGGTAAGCGGTATGCGTCAGCCACTGGTAGCCGGAAACTGGAAGATGAATGGTTCTTCTGACAGTATCCGTGAGCTTGTTGATGGAATCCTTTCGGGACTTGAAACCAAGGCTGAGGTGCTCGTTTTTCCACCTAGCGTATACGTTCAGCAGGTACGCGACTTGCTGAAGGGTTCTGCGGTTAAATTTGGTGTGCAAAATGCCTCTGATAACCTGTCAGGAGCCTACACGGGTGAAATCTCTCCTCTGATGGCCAAAGACCTTGGCTGTGAATATGTACTTATTGGTCACTCTGAGCGTCGTTCCCTCTATGGCGAAACCGATGCCGATGTGGCTGCAAAATTCTGTGCTCTGGTTGATCAGGGTCTGGTACCAGTCCTTTGTGTTGGTGAGACTCTGTCTGAGCGCGAAGCTGGTGACACTATGAAAGTAGTGGCTCATCAGATCAATACTGTGCTTCGGGCTGCTGGTCCGGAGCGTCTGGCTAATTATGTAATTGCCTATGAACCAGTTTGGGCTATTGGAACCGGTCTGACTGCAACCCCTGAACAGGCGCAGGAAGTTCATGCTGAAATTCGTGCGCTGCTGGCAGAAAACGATCCGTCCATGGCGGACAGAACCCGTGTTCTGTATGGTGGAAGCATGAAGGCTGACAACGCGGCAGAACTGATGAGCCAGCCTGATGTTGATGGTGGTCTGATCGGTGGTGCTTCGCTGGTAGCTGCTGATTTCAAGGTGATTTGTCACGCTGCGGGATAGTAATGGAAACCATTATTCTTCTTGTGCACGTGCTGGTAGCTGTTGGCGTGATCGCTATGATCATGCTGCAGCAGGGCAAAGGTGCAGAAACAGGAGCCAGTTTTGGCTCGGGGGCTTCACAAACGGTGTTTGGAAGCCAGGGCTCAGCGAACTTTCTGAGCCGTACAACCGCTATTCTGGCAACGATCTTTTTCGTCACCAGTATCGGTCTGGCGATGATGGCCAGGCAGAAAGCTGATAGTGTTGCTGATGCTGGTTTACCATCTGTTCAGATTGAACAGAGTGTGCCGGTCAATGATGCGCCTTTTTCGGTTGATTCATTAGAAAACACTATCGAAAGCGATGCGCCTGTGTTAGAGTCTCAGCCCGTTGAGAGCAGCGGCTCCAGCAGCTCTGAAAACCCTCAGTAAGATTTAAAATCTTATTGATTTATAAAGAGTTTTCAGAAATAATTTTGCTGTCACCGAGAGCGACAGCTTAGGCCGAAGTGGTGGAATTGGTAGACACGCTGTCTTGAGGGGGCAGTGCCTGTATGGGCGTACGAGTTCGAGTCTCGTCTTCGGCACCAATAGAATCAAGGGATTACGAGGATTGAGAAATAGACTGAAATGGTCGTTTCCCAAAAAAAGCGGCTAAGAAATAGCCGCTTAATAGTATATTGGTTCATAACTATTGTTTGACAATAGTCGCAAGAAAAAAGGCCTGAGATGGCCTTTTTTTACACCTTCGTTTTCTTCATCTCGTTCCTTTGACTCCCTGTGTTTTACAGATGTAAAACTTTCTTGGCTTCCAGGATTTTGTGTCCGAACACCAGTCCTTCATGATCTGATATTCCTTTTGCTTTCAGGTCATGGAAGTGCCACTTTCCTGCAATCAACTTTTCTTTGACGGCGCTATTAATCAGATTCTGCCACTGGGTGTCCAGCGTGTTCTTGACCATTTTTTTCCCCGGCTCCATCTGGACACCCTTTTGAGCTTTGACGTTAGGTGCACCAAAGACGTACTCGAACTTTTCCCCCTGGTTAAATTCATCCAGCATGGCCAGTGCTTTTTTCAGCCGTGGTGTCCAGAGCGTGATTTCATCCAGTGAGCCTTTTGCCCTTCCGGGTGTAAGCTCTCAAAAACTGCTGGTGGAAGCTACCGGTGTCTTCAGCCACTGGCTGGGCATCGGCATCGGTGACCCTTACGACCCGGAGCCTGAAACCACCAAAGAGCCACTGGCCCACCCAGCCATGTTGACTCACGTCACTGTGGTACCATCGGAAGGGGATTGATATTATGAAGTGGCGGCTCGAGTGCCGGATGTTTTTGCCAGCCAGCAATACAAGTTCCGGGGTAAGAAACTCTACGAGTATTACTATGTGACGGAAACTCTACGAGTATTACTATGTGACGGAAACCGTCGAGTGCTTTACCGGTTTCACCCTGTTGGTGGTAGAACGGGAGTTACGACCAGGGCCTGGTATGTTTCTGGCCCTGCGTGAAGAGAATGGTAAAAAACAGTTGTGCAGCTTTCTGATCAGTTATAAAGGTCTGGCCAGACCAATACCCGTACGCCGGATATGCAGACCATTGGCCGGGTGCGAATTATGGATTACTGGGAATTGGAAACAAAACGATAGGATGACAGGCAGCTGATGGAAGTAGTTGAATCCGGTTTTACGCCTGAAAAAACAGTCGCAGAAGCATCCCCGAAGCCCAGATTGCTGGTGCTTCAGGATCTTCAGCAAATGGACTGGAAACGGTTTGAGGAGCTGTCTCAGAGATATTTCCAAAAGAAGGGATATAACGCCCGTCTGACTGGTTCCGGTGCGGACGGGGGTGTTGATGTTATTCTGGAAAAAACGACACAGGAAGGAAGATCCGTTAAGGTTTACGTTCAGTGCAAAGCCTGGTCATACCAGAGGATAGGGGTTAAGGCGGTTCGTGAACTGTATGGGGTGATGGCTGCTGACGGCGTTCCGGTGGGCGTGTTTATCACCGCCAGTGATTTTACCGAAGATGCACAGGCCTTTGCCAAAGGTAAAAAGCTGCAACTGATTTCTGGCAACAGGCTTCTGACACTGATCAGCCAGTTGCCGGAAGTGCAGCAGAAAGAGCTGGCAACGGATAGCCTGTCTGGTGATTACGGGACTCCAACCTGCCCGCAATGTGATATCAAGATGGTGCTCAGAACTGTCTCAAAGGGAAAGAATAAGGGCAATCAATTCTGGGGCTGCAGAAACTTTCCGGGCTGTCATCAAAAGCTGTATTTGAAAAGGGATGAGAAGAACAGCAGCGTTTCATTAACCAGTGTTTTAGGTATTCCGCCAAAAGTAACAGGTGACTCTGTTGTCATTAACCGTCGTCGTGTTTCTGACCCTTCGAATGCTTATGACAGTGAGCCAATGGTTGCCAGAAAAACACGACGACCGAAGGTTTCCGGTAAGACCTCAAACGGGAATAGCCACAAACCATTGCTGATCAGTGGTGTTTTTGTATTTGTGGTTATGGCGTTGGTGATCAAGGGAATCTCAGCCGTATTGGCGTTCCTGTCAGAGTCCACCAATAGCCATGGGGCGAAAGTCCAACAGCAGGCACAACAGACCTATTTGGAAAAGGGAAACAGGCCAGAATCGTTATTTGTGGAAAATACAAACCGGACTTCTGAACCGATAAACCCGCCTGTTCAGCAATTATCGACTGCCTATGACCAGCAAGTGGCGATGATGGAGCAACAGGCTGTCCTGGCCAGTGATCAGAAAATACTACTTGAGATACAGGCCAACCGGGAGCAGGAACAAGCCAGGGCGAATGCCTGGAAAGCCTGGTATCAAATGCCCCGGGGTTGTGATGACTGGCTCTCTGAAGAACATATGATTGAATGCATTAACCAAAAGATGAGAGCCAAAAGGGAATTTGAACAGCTTTGGGCGGAAGGTAAGATCTAATCTCTCAAATCTCCGGAACCAATCGCCCCGCCTCCGCATACTGGTATTTTTTCTCCAGTATCTTCACCCCCCAATCATGATATGGTCCCGACTAAGAGCATCCTCTGGGTCTCAGGACAGGTTGCCAGCCAACCTTACTGTGCCAGCACCTTCTTCAATTTTGCTCAAGTGTCTTCCGACATAAACGAGACCCGCTCAAACAGTAAGTCCCGGTCCGGGTGTAATTCCAACAGGCTCATGCCACGGTCGGTATGTTTAGCGATAAAGGCCGACACCCGTCACTTTTTGCATAACGGCCTGCCAGGTTTCTCAGCTCTGCCAGTTTTATCGCTGTATTGCACAAACCACTCAATGTAGAGTCGTTCATTGGTGATGGCTGGGGCTTCGGGGATGGTGTCAGTGGTCCTCATATAGTGATTCGCTAAATCATTAAGGTCAGGCTTCAGCAGGTTGTAGCTCTTCCAGATAGGAAACAGGAAATGAAATCCAGGCATCCTGGCCCTGGATAATCATACCTGTGATCGATTTCACGCCAAGAAACATTTTGTACGCTTTGTCCCCTTTCATCTGGCCAATACGATATTCAGGCTGGATACGGTCAATGGCTGTTGACTTATGAGTGTACAGGACGGCATTGTGAAGGTCGTTTAAATAAACGGTGGGAATGTTCACAGGGCGCTTTTTGCTGATGAACACCAGCTCTTCAATCCCTTCGCCATCCACAAAGCTGCCATCATCAATGACATAAAAATAAACCCACTTGTCCCGCAGGAGCTGACACAATGATCTTAGGGCACTGGTACTATTGGTTGCGGTGATATTCTCAAGGGTTTGTTCGGTATCCATAAACGTTCGTTCATCCATACTCTACGATTGATTCTCGGTCAGCCTCCTGGTGCAGCTAGGCGTTGATACCCACAACGTTCGTGCTGAGGCTGTCGAAGGGTGGAAACTTCGGACTCTAATAGATCGTGCCAGGCACCCTTCGACTCCGCTCAGGGTGAGCGGAGCTTGTACACGTCAAACTCATTGAAACCATGTATTAGGGCAAAAAACAGGGCTCATGAGCAATCAGCTCAAAGCACTGCTCTATATCCTGATCATAGAAGACTTCGTGCCACTTATCGGTGTGCCGCATATAAGACAGCGCATAGGTATTATTACCGCTGTAGGTCATTCTGGCAAACTTCCGTTCAAAGGACGGGCTGATGGCAACGGGAGATGGGCAGTGGTAAGTGGCGCAGAAATAGAAAAAACTGCCATGCCATTTGGTAAAGATATCCATCAGATAGTTGAACCTCGGGTTCTCCGGCGGAGGCTGGACATTTGCCGGTTTCAGGTATTCCTCTACCCATCGGTCGGCCCGGGCTTTCAGGGCCGCTTTGGTCTCGGGTGATACTTTGGGGTTGGATGCCCGTTTTGCGGGCATCCACATATAACTGCTCATAAATCTCTCTGCTGCCAGATACTGCTCTGATACATTGCATACAATCCAAGGTGGCCCCAAATTCCTACGCCATTGGCCAGGATATCCCCGTTCTCTTTTCAAGAGCGCTGCCCGCAAAAGAAAAGCTGCCTTTTCGGGGAGCGGGCAGCGGGAAGCGATCTCTAAAGGGCATAAAGCGTATCGTAGCAATGTGGTCGCTTCGATAAAACCTTCAATACTGGCACAGTCAAAACGTCTGCCCTTGAATTTATAAGCCAGCACACAACCACGCAGAGATTGCTTCTTCATTAGCACCCGAAAGGTACACTGGCAAAGCTTCCTGCTCAGACATGGCAATCAATTGATGAAAAAGGTCAACCCCGGCAATTCACTCGGTAATATCCTGAGATAGGTATTAGAAATAGTGGAAATAAGTAAGTTCTTCCGGGACAAACACTCTCAGCCTGTTTAAACGCTATCCTTATACAAAAATAGCGACAAGAGACAGGATGAGTACCCGTGAACATTGACGATGTTATCAACCGGTTATCAAACCATGTGATGGGTGAGCTGCCCAGAGAAACCCTGCTGGCGGCCAGTGAGCAGCGGACGGAATTGATTCCGCGCCTGCTGGACTATCTCGAAGGCGTTGCCGGGCAGGGGGATGAGATACCCGAAAGCCAGCGTGTGGATCTGGTCTTTTTTGCCTTTTACCTGCTGGCTCAGTTCCGGGAATCAAAGGCATTGCCGGTGATGCTCCGGATAGTGTCGGCCAAACCCCGGACGGTCAATCGACTGCTTGGTTATGTGGTCAGTGAGAGCCTGGCTCGAATACTGGCATCGGTGATCGCTGGTGAAGTAAGCAGCGAAAGTGACACCAGTAACGGATGTAACGTGGAACCACTGAAGCAGTTGGTTGAAAACACAGCGGTTCATCCTTGCGTTCGATCTTCCTGTTTGACCTGCCTGACGATTCTGGTTTTCCATGGGTTTCTACCCCGAGAGGTGCTGTTCAGCTACTTTCAGCAGCTGTTTAGTGATGGGCTTGAGCAGGAGCGGAGTCCGGTCTGGGACGGATTGGTCTCTAACTGCATCATTGCCGGAGCCGCCGAGCTGGAAACTTCTGTTTTGGACGTGTTTGACCGGGGACTGCTGACCGATTCATTTATGGGCAGGGAGCGGTTAGGTACGATGTTACAGGAGCATTCCGGCGAGGTAAGCTTTCCATCCTATGAAAGCTCTGCCCTGATTGATGATTGTGTGGCTGAGTTGCAAGGTTGGGCCAGCTTTAACAGCACGCGGCCGCAGGAGAAGCCCGCTGAAAGAGCACCTGTCGGAAGCAACGCGGAGCCAGAGGGCGCTCAGCGTGTGATGCGGCCCTGGCCAGCCAGAAAGCCACCGGTTCGCACGCGAGCGGGGGCTCAGCGGTTGCCAGGTCAGCAACGGCCCTTTCCACCTTCCTCTCCCGGAAAGCCCGCACAGCCGCTGGTCAGACAACACCCGAAGGTGGGAAGAAATGATCCCTGCCCCTGCGGTAGCGGGCGCAAGTATAAGAAGTGTTGCGGCTGATGGGTGAGAAAAGGCCGTTTCCCACGGGATGAACCGTGGGAGTGCAATACCAGTGATATTCAATGCTTTTGAACTGAATCCGCCATTTACCAAAACCTGCGTAAAGCATCGCCCAATGCGGGCGGTGATAATAAGCAACAAGCCCGTAGAGGGCTTGCAGAACCGGAAGTCTTAAGTATTTACAGGTGTTTAGTATTTCTGTAATATTTGCGACATGAAAACAAAACGTGCTTTTAAAGAAAGATTCTACCCAACACCTGAACAGGAAGCACTCCTTGCTCAGTCGTTTGGTTGTGGCCGTTTTGTTTATAACAACACCCTCC
>NZ_JBLYZG010000055.1:0-33964 GCF_049310245.1 Endozoicomonas sp. ALB115
GCGTCAAATTCAGTTCCCCCGTCAGGATCCACGGGCTTATTTGGTACACTCGGCAGGTCGGAAAATGTTGGATCTGCGGCACAACAATCAGAGCCCCCGTCAGGATTCACGGGCTTGTTTGGTGCCCCCGGTAGATCAGAAAATGTTGGATCTGCGTCAAATTCAGTTCCCCCGTCAGGATCCACGGGCTTATTTGGTACACTCGGCAGGTCGGAAAATGTTGGATCTGCGGCACAACAATCAGTGCCCCCGTCAGGATTCACGGGCTTATTTGGCGCACCCGGCAGGTCAGAAAATGTTGGATCTGCGTCACAATCAATGCCCCCGTCAGGATCCACGGGCTTATTTGGTGCACTCAGTGGGGGGGGGAATTTTGGATTGATGGAGGCACCACAAGTGCCATCCAGTAACGGATTTGTACAAATACCCGTTGGTGGTGAGCCCGGATTTACTAGCTCGGATCCCACAACAGCATTGACATTTCTTTCTTCTCAGGAAGAAGAGTTTATTGATTTTAACGATATTCTTTAGGTTTTAATCAAGAGCAGTTTACACCACACCAGATCAACACCAACGCCGTCGGAAGGCGGCTTTACCTGCCCTCCGCAGAGCTCAATCCAGCAAGGATTTTATCCGCCCCCTGTTTCAGCAGTGATTCAGCCACCTGAATACCGGCAGATTCATACTCTTCAGCGGTACAGATCACTTCACTGCGATAAATGGTCTGGCCATCAGGGCTGCCGACCAGGCCTCTGAGAAATAGCCGGTCTCCGTCCAGCTCTGCAAATCCGCCAATCGGGACCTGACAACCACCATTCAGTCGTCTGTTCATGGCCCGTTCAGCACCCACCCGGATGGCCGTGTGCTCGTCGTGCAAAGGGGCAATCAGTTGTCTGGTTTGCTCGTCATCCTGGCGTAACTCAATACCGACGGCACCCTGTCCGGCCGCTGGCAGGCTCACCGTGGTATCCAGGTAACTGCGAATGCGGTCAGCCATCGCCAGTCGAATCAATCCTGCGGCTGCCAGAATGATAGCGTCATATTGGCCGTCATCCAGTTTGGCCAGGCGGGTATTCACATTACCCCGCAGAAACTGAATGGTCAGATCAGGACGGGCAGCCAGTATCTGACACTGTCGGCGCAGGCTTGATGTGCCAACAACGGCACCCGGTGGGAGTGCATCCAGAGAAGCATAGTGATTGGAGACAAAGGCATCCCGAGGGTCTTCCCGCGGACAGATAACCCCAAGGCCAAGCCCTTCGGGAAACTCCATGGGGACATCCTTCATGGAATGCACCGCAATATCGGCACGACCTTCCAACAGCGCATTTTCCAGCTCTTTGACAAACAGTCCCTTGCCACCAATTTTCGCCAGTGGCGCGTCCAGAATGCGGTCGCCCTGGCTGGTCATTTTGACCAGTTCGACCCGGATATCCGGATGATGGTGTTCCAGCTGCTGTTTGACATATTCCGCCTGCCACAGGGCAAGGGCGCTTTTACGGGTGGCGATACGAACGGTTTTCACAGGATTGATGGCTTCTATTGTTCAAATTAAGGAACAGTCCCTACATTAACTTCCCGGTTTAGAGCCTGATCTCCGTTCATCCTGAGCGGAGTCGAAGGGTGACAGGCACAATGCGTAAACACGAAGCCCACGCCCTTCGACAGGCTCAGGACGAACGAAGTTTAGAGCCTAAGAAACAAGGAGGTTATTTAAGGACTAGTACCAGCTATAGACAAACACACTGCTGGCAAAACATTTGTGAGGGATAATACGACAGACCTGCTTTAAGAGACAGAGGTAGGCTCTGTTGGCATCAGCAGAGCCCGGAAGTGAATTCAGACGTTACAGGGATTGCATGATTTTTTTGATCAACGGCACATGACGTCGACTGATGGACAGTGGCTGTGGCACTTCCCTGAGATGGATAAAACAGTGCCCCTTATCATCCCGGGACAGACTCTCAATGGCATCACGGCGCACCAGCGCATTTCGGTGAATTCTGACAAAGTGCTGGCTGTGATCTTCTTCCAGGGTCTTGAGCGAATCATCAATCAGCACTTCACCCTGGCGATGATGGACCGTCACATATTTATTATCCGCCATAAAGTAGAGCACATCATTCAGGGGAACCAACTCGATACCGCGCAGGGTTTTTGCGGCAATATGGCCCTGCTCCTGATGCTCTGGCAGATGGTCGTTCAGCCAGGCCAGTTGTAGACGATTCACTTTGCTGGCACGTTGTAATGCCTGATGCAAATGGTCCTGACGAATCGGTTTCAGCAGGTAACCCACGGCCTGGGCATCAAACGCTTCCAGGGCATGATTGTCATAGGCGGTGCAGAAAACCACGGCCGGTGGCTTGTCCATGGCGCTGATATATCTGGCAGCCTCCAACCCGCCCATTACGGGCATACGAATGTCCATCAATACGATATCGGGGTGGTACTGGCTGCACAGATCGATGGCATCCCGTCCATTGCTGGCCTCATGTTCAAGCACCATAAAGTTATCAATCCGGCCAATCAGGTGTCTCAGCCGTTCCCGGGCCAGTGGCTCATCATCAACAATCAGGACATTCATTGTTCAGTGATCGGTTCCCGTCAGTAATTTATCAATGTTCTTATCAAATTTGTAAATCAACAGCGTTGTCCCATTGGCAGGGATAGTGCACCTGCGCCGTGTACCATTTGACCCCGGAATGTTCCCGAATATCCGTGGTAAGGCTGGCTTTGCTGCCATAGAGCATCGCCAGGCGGGAACGGATATTGTTCAGGGCAATCTGATTGCCCTTGGAAATGGTCTCAGTATATGGCATCGGATTTTCTACAGAAATCTGAACCATTTGCTGATCAATGTTGATGCTGATGGTAATGCAGCCACCGGCCTCGAGCGGCTGAATGCCATGGTAAACGGCGTTCTCCACCAAAGGCTGCAAGGTAAAGGGAGGAATAGACAGCCTGTGCGGAAGTTCACCAACCAGCCACTTGACCTCAAGGCGCTCACCCAGCCTTTGCTGCTCGATTCTCAGGTAACTTTCGCTGATCTGTATCTCTTTCTGGATGGGGACGACCGCACTCTTGTTCTGACCGGGATTTTGCAGGCTGGCCCTGAACAGGTCTGACAGGTCTTCCACCGCCTGCTCTGCTTTTTCAGGGTTGACCTGAATCAGGCTGGCAATAATGTTCATAGAATTAAACAGGAAATGCGGGCGCATCGTCGCCTGTAATGAGTCGAGGCGGGCATTGTGGATAACCTGTTGCTGCAAACTGACTTCATACTGAATGTAAAAATAGCGCAGCAACATGGCCGAGATAATCAGTGCCGCCAGCAGATTGCGGTGGACCTGTTGCCAGTCCGGTGCAAAGTGAACAGGCGACAGCAAGGCCTGAGAGAGCAACGTAAGCAGCATCGTAATGATCTGTACGCCCAACAGAGAAATCATGACCGACTGCCAGGTGAGAAGCCCCTTCAGGAAAGGCCTGGCCAGATAGAGAAAGGCGCTGCTGGAGAGCACAATCCACTGAACAAACAGTGACAGCATGGCCAGTCGTGTCCAGCTGAAGTCGACCTCGCCAGGCAGGGCAAGCACCTGAACCAGGACAAACAACTCAGAAATCAGCACCAGCATCAACACCGACTGACCTGACCCAAGATCGGGGAGAAAAAAGTCATCTTTGTTGTGCCGGGGCTGGATCATCATGGGGCGGCTCTTGTTCTTAACTACTTATTTGAGAACCCGTTTTTATCAGGGGCTGTTTATCTCAGGCGGCCTCTCAGGAAAGAGGCAGTGCATTATTGTTATCGGAAGTCTGTCTATTCTCTTGCCCGGAAGGAGGTGGGCGATGCAATCAAGCCATGACACCGATATAATGCCTCCGCTCACAACGCGCCAATGCCGGAGCGGTATTGATTGTACGTTCGTCTTTAAAAAATGAGAACCGGGTGGGGAAGAGATTAATGTCGGCAAGCCATTCAGCAGATCAGGGTGAAAAACGCAGTAACCACAGCTCTAATCAACAATGGGGTGGGCGTTTCAGCGAAGGCGTCGATGCCTTTGTTGCCCGTTTTACCGCTTCTATTGATTTTGACCGACGCCTCTATCGCCACGATATTCAGGGGTCAATGGCCCATGCCCGGATGCTGCACCGGGCGGGTATTCTGAGCGAAGATGAACTCAATGCCATTATCTCTGGCCTTGAAGGTATTCTTGAGGATATTGAGCAGGACCGTATTGACTGGTCTATTGAGCTTGAAGACATCCACATGAATATCGAGGCTCGCCTGACGGATCGCATTGGCGCTGCCGGCAAAAAACTGCACACCGGGCGCTCCAGAAACGACCAGGTCGCTACCGACATTCGTTTATGGCTGCGTGATGAGATTGACGCCATATCAGCAGAACTCAAGCGCCTGCAGCACGGCCTGTTGGTGGTTGCCGAGCGTGAAGCCGACACCATCATGCCAGGATTCACCCATCTGCAAACAGCACAGCCTGTGACCTTCGGTCATCACCTTATGGCCTGGTATGAGATGCTGGTGCGTGACGATGAGCGCCTGCAGGACTGCCGCAAGCGTGTTAATATCAGCCCCCTGGGTGCTGCTGCACTGGCAGGCACCACCTACCCTGTTGATCGGGAACATACGGCTTCTGCCCTTGGTTTTGATCGCCCTTCCCGCAACTCTCTGGACTCCGTCAGTGACCGTGACTTTGCCATTGAGTTCTGTGCCGCCGGGGCCCTGATCATGACGCACTTGTCACGCATGTCTGAAGAGCTGGTGCTGTGGACTTCAGCGCAGTTTAACTTTATTGACCTGCCAGATCGTTTCTGTACCGGCTCTTCCATTATGCCGCAGAAGAAAAACCCCGATGTGCCGGAACTGGTCAGAGGCAAAACCGGCCGGGTCAATGGCCATCTGGTGTCATTGCTGACCTTGATGAAATCCCAACCGCTGGCTTACAACAAAGACAATCAGGAAGATAAGGAACCACTGTTTGATACGGTGGATACCCTCAGGGATTGTCTGCGGGCATTTGCTGATATGGTGCCGCATCTTCAGGCCCGCAAAGAGAACATGCTGGAAGCCGCTCGCCGGGGTTTCAGTACTGCTACCGATCTGGCGGATTACCTGGTACGCCGTGGCATGCCCTTCAGGAATGCCCATGAAGTGGTGGGTAAGGCCGTGGCCTTTGGTATTCAGGAAGGCCGGGACCTGTCTGAGATGACGCTGGCGGAGCTTCAGGTTTTCTCCGATACGATCGGGCAGGATGTATTTGATGTCCTGACGCTGGAAGGCTCGGTAAGCGCCCGTAATCATCTCGGTGGTACAGCGCCAGAGCAGGTCCGGCAGGCTGTACTGAATGCCCGTAAAACACTTTAGAATTGTCCCGAAATAATTTCGACATTTTGAACTCGAACTCCGTTCATCCTGAGCTTGTCGAAGGGTGATTGGCACAATACATGAGGCCGGAGTTCACGCCCTTCGACAGGCTCAGGACGAACGTAGTTTTGAGGCTCAGAAATGTGCAAATTATTCCGGGGCAATGCCTTTAAAGCGTGGTGGCCTTCTATTCCCATGAAAATCCATGGGAATAGATCAACCGCCATGGTTGATATACTTTTGAGCCGTTGTTAAACCCATGAGCTTGTTGTTACACCAGATTGTTCTGCGCCAGGCAGAACGTTCGCCTTCCTCGAAAGCCCTGGGCTGCAAAGACCAGTGGTTTGATTACCAGACCGTTTCCCGACAGATTCGTTCGGTGGCCGCCGGGTTGCAAAAGCTGGGTCTGATGCAACATGAACGGGTGGCAATCTACCTGCCTAAAACGCCGGAAGCGGTCTTCAGCTACTTTGGTGCAACGGCCGCCGGTGGCGTTATGGTGCCCGTCAATCCGGTGCTGAAAGCGCCCCAGGTCTTTCATATTCTCAAAGACTGCAATGTTCGTGTGCTGATGACTAACAAAGCCCGCTATCAGCAGCTGGAAGCTGAAATTCACCAGTGCCATGACCTTATGCAAGTGATTCTGGTTGATGGTGACCTTGCTGATGAGGACCCGGTCAATAATCCCTTGTCTGATAGCGCTTTCGTTCATCGACAATCCGCCAACCCAATGAACTGGGCAAATTTCCTCAAGCCCTGTGCCTGGTGGGAACCAGTGTCGTCCATTGATGCGGATATGGCGGCAATTCTTTATACCTCCGGCAGCACAGGAAAGCCCAAAGGCGTTGTGCTGTCACACCGTAATATGGTCACGGGGGCCAGCAGTGTTGCCCAGTATCTGGGCAATACACCGGAAGATCGCCTGCTCTGTGTTTTGCCCTTCAGTTTTGATTACGGCTTCAGCCAGCTGACAACGGCATTTCTGGTGGGTGCCAGTTGTTATCTACTGGAATACCTTCTCCCCGGGGATGTCATTAAAACGGTGGAGAAACAGCAGATCACCGGGCTTGGCCTGGTTCCGCCACTCTGGGTTCAGATAGCCGATCTGCCCTGGCCACAAGGGGCTGGTGACAGTCTGCGCTACTTTACCAATACCGGTGGTGCCATGCCGACGGCCACCCTGGCTGTACTGCGACAGCGTTTTCGCTATGCCAAACCTTACTTGATGTATGGTTTGACCGAGGCATTTCGCTCCTGCTTTCTTCCTCCCGAACAGATTGATTTACGACCCGGGTCTATGGGTAAAGCCATTCCCAATGCGGATGTGATGGTGATCAATGAGCTGGGTGAGATCTGTGGACCCCATGAACCCGGCGAGCTGGTGCACCGTGGTGCCCTGGTCAGCATGGGATACTGGAATGATCCGGAGCGAACCGCTGAACGCTTCCGGCCTGCACCCTGTGCCATACCGGGAATTCCGGGCAAAGAGCTGGCCGTCTGGTCCGGTGATATTGTTCGTAAAGACGACAATGGATATATTTATTTTGTCGGTCGTCGCGACGATATGATCAAAACCTCCGGTTATCGGGTCAGCCCAACGGAAGTGGAAGAGGTGGTTTATTCATCCGGGCTGGTGGCAGAAGTGGCGGCTATTGGTGTCCCGCACTTCCGTTTGGGGCAGGCCATCGTTCTGGTCGTAGTGAGCAGCAGTGAAATCGATGAACCCTCATTGATCCGCCACTGCCAGCAATGTCTGCCCGCTTATATGGTCCCCATCCGTGTTATCCAGCAAACGACACTTGCCAGAAATCCCAATGGTAAAATTGATCGCAAGCCATTACTGGAAGCCTACCGGAGGCTGTTTCAGGACGAGGAGGTTCCTGTTTCGTGAATGATCTTGGGCAAGAGAAAATGACTAAAGGACATCACCGGCTGGCCAGTCTTCAGTCCAGGGATAACCAATTACTGATTGCCGGGTATACCGCTGCTGATCTGGTGACGATTGCCGGCTCTTCACCCTGCTACATCTACGACCGGCAGGCCCTGACCCAGAGAGTCGCCCAGTTTCGTCAGCAGATGCCCGCAGAGCTGAAGCTTCACTACGCCATAAAAGCCAACCCGATGCCCGCCGTCGTGGGCCATATGGCACAGTGTGTGGATGGGCTGGATGTTGCTTCCCACCGGGAAATGCTGGTTGCCCTGGGTACCGGTATGGCGGCGGCCAATATCAGTTTTGCCGGGCCGGCCAAGGGAGAACATGAACTGAGAGCTGCCGTTGCGGCGGGTATTACCATCAATATCGAGTCCCCCCTGGAGTTGCAACGGCTGTACCTCTGTCACCAGCAGCTGGGTATTCGCCCCCGTATCGCATTTCGGGTGAATCCGGACTTTGAGTTAAAGACCTCCGGCATGAAAATGGCCGGCGGCCCCAAACAGTTTGGTATAGATGCTGAACAAATGCCGTCTATTCTGGCGGGGCTTGATTTGGATAAACTGGACTTTCAGGGTTTCCATATTTTTTCTGGCTCACAGAATCTCAAGGCAGAGTCTCTGATTGAGTGCCATCAGCAAACCTTTGAGCTGGCCGCCAGGCTGGCCGACCTGGTTCGAGCCCCGGTCAGGCATATTAATATCGGTGGCGGCCTGGGCATTCCTTACTTCCCCGGAGAACAGACGCTGGCAATGGAAGGTATTGCCGAAAACCTGCAGTACCTTCTGGATCATCGTCCGGATTCGCTCAAGTCATCAGAGGTGGTGATGGAGCTTGGGCGCTGGCTGGTGGGGGAGGCGGGGTATTATATTTGTCAGGTGACGGATAAAAAAGAATCCCGTGGACAGGCCTTCCTGATGACCAATGGCGGGCTGCACCATCACCTGTCCAACTCAGGCAACTTTGGCCAGGTCATCCGAAAAAATTACCCGGTAGTTCTGGCCCATTGCCTTGACAGTGGCGAACAGGAAGTGGTCGAGATTGTCGGACCGCTCTGTACGCCTCTGGATGTTGTCGGGGCAAAACTGGCATTGCCAAAAGCGGAGGTGGGAGACTATATCGTGGTTCTGCAGTCTGGCGCTTATGGCGCAACCGCCAGCCCTCAGAAGTTTCTCGGGCATCCCGAAGTGGTGGAGTTGTTATTGTGAGAAGAGCCAGGCCGGAATTAATCTGGCCTGGAAATAACCATCAGGCAATTGCCCCAACTGCATCCACATAGGAAAGAACAGAGCCAACGGTTTCGAACAGTTCGGCGTCCAGATCATCGTCGTTGACGGCAATGCCAAAGGTTTCTTCCATTGCCGTAATCAACCCAACCACGGCCATGGAGTCGAACTCCGGAAGGGCTCCCAGCAGTTCAGTCTGTTCATTGAACTCACTGGTATCCAGCTTGAGAAGATCTGCCAAAATGGCGTTCATTTGTTCCAGCTTGGTCATTTATCATCCCGAGGGGTAAAAATCGGCCACTTTAGGCATTTTCCGTCTATGGCGCAACTGTGGTCGTCAGCATGGAATAAACGGAAACTTCTATGTTGTGATAAGGATTAACGTTCGATCTGTGACTCAAGAGCCCGCCAGACCACATCCGGTGTCATCGGTGCAAAAATTCCGGGATTGGTGGCAGGAAACTCGCCGGTTGGACAGTGTTCAAGGGTCAGGTGCTTCTGTCCCGTGCCATAAGCACCGACTTTTACCGGGCTGGTGGGTCCATAGAGCGAGACCGCCGGTGTTTCCAGTGCTGCTGTTAAATGTCCCAGGCCGGTATCAACGGCAACGGCTGCCCGGGCTTCACAAATCACGCCAGCAACGTCAGCCAGTGACAGCTTCGGCAGCACGGTGGCCTGGCTGCTGGCATTGGCAATGCGCTCTGCCCTGGCCTTTTCATGGTCATTACCCCAGGGCAATACGACCTGAAGACCGGCCTGATTCACTTTCTGCGCCAACTCACACCAGTAGTTTTCAGGCCAGTGTTTGGTCGGCCAGGTGGTTCCGTGAACAAACACCACATAAGGCTTGTCCTTAATCAGCCCTTTGGGGAATTTGTCTTTATTCAGCAGAAACTGACCCGGTGTTTTCGGTAATACATAGGCCAGCGATTTGGCAAAGAGCTGGCGAACACGCTCAACGGCATGCTGTTCCAATGGGACCGCTTGAGGGAACTGGTAAAAACGGCTGGCAATCGGCTCACGGGCAGACTGTTTATCCAGCCCAAAGCGAGGACCTTTGGCTTTTCTGGCAATGAAAGCGCTTTTTAACAGCCCCTGGGCGTCAATCACGGCATCGAAGTTACTGGCACCCAGGGCTTTTTTGAACTGCTGCCACTCCCCGGATTTCCAGGTTTGCAGCAACGACTTGCGCCAGCGGCGCACAGCGACAGGAATCACCCGGTCAACCGCGGGATGCCAGGCTGGAATCTCGGCAAAACTCTCTTCCACCACCCAGTCAAAACGAAGACCGGGTATGGCTGATACGGCATCGGTCAGTGCCGGAAGGGTGTGGATGATATCCCCCATAGAGGAAGTTTTTACCACCAGAACATGCCTTGGTTGAGTCAACGGGCGTTACCTCCTTCTTCGACCAGCGTTATTTCAGGATGCTTTTCATGGTGACCGTCCTGGTCGGTCGTCAGATGAGCGATGGCAGCCAGAACCCTGTCTGGAGACAGCTGTTTCATGCAGTTCAAATGCCCGAGCGGGCACTCCCTTTTGAAACAGGGGCTGCAATCCAGCTTCATAGACAGTGTTTCACTGTTTTTGTTCATGGGCGGCGTATGATCGGGCGAAGTTGACCCGTAAACCGCCACCAGGGGGCGATTCAGGGCTGCCGCTATATGCATCAGGCCAGAGTCATTACTGACCACAGCGCTGGCAAAGGAGAGCAGGTCGATGGCATCCGCCAGCGATGTTTCACCGGCCATGTTATGGCAGTGCTGCTGCAATGCATCAGGCAGGCCGTTCTTTATTTCAGCGGTGACCGCTTTATCTTTGGCTGAGCCAAACAGCCAAACCTGCCATCCCTGTTCAGCAAGGGAGCGTGCCACTTCGGCGTAGTAACCGGTTGGCCACTGCTTGGAGGGGCCAAACTCAGCACCCGGGCACAGTGCCAGAATGGGCCTGTCGGTGTGCAGGTGGTAGCGGCCAGGGACTTTGCTGGCGGTATTACTGTCTACCTGAAGTGCAGGAATCGGCAGAGGCTCCGGTAGTGAAGCACCCTCCGGATAGGCCAGGGCGACAAACCGTTCCACCATCAGTGGGTACTGACTTTTATCCAGCCTGCGAATGTCGTTCAGTAGCCCGTAGCGCATTTCACCGCGCCAGCCAATACGGTGCCTGATGTTGGCCCAGAGGGGCACCAGTGCTGATTTGAACGAGTTGGGTAAGGCGATGGCATGTGTGTAGCCTTCCGCCCTCAGGCTTTTGCCCAGCTGGTAGCGGGCTTTAAGCCCCAGTTTGCCATGACCCAGGGGCATATCAATCCCCCTGCGAACTTCAGGCATACGCTCAATGATCGGCAGGCTCCAGGCGGGAGCGAGTACATCGATGATGGCATCAGGGTGTTGTTGTTTCAGGGCAATGAACAGCGTTTGTGCCATTACCATGTCCCCTACCCATGAGGGACCGACGATCAGATATTTCATCCCGTCTGGAATTCCTTATAGTGAATGGGAGGGAATTATAAGCGCTGTTTGCGCAGGTAAAAAGTGACCGGTTAATGAGTAAATTTAACTCATGTTACGCAATTGAAGAAATCTGCCATGCTG
This sequence comes from Endozoicomonas sp. ALB115, assembly GCF_049310245.1. Classification (NCBI taxonomy): domain Bacteria; kingdom Pseudomonadati; phylum Pseudomonadota; class Gammaproteobacteria; order Oceanospirillales; family Endozoicomonadaceae; genus Endozoicomonas; species Endozoicomonas sp. ALB115. The sequence goes on from NZ_JBLYZG010000055.1 coordinate 11,134, forward strand.
TAATGCATGAAAAATGAGCTACTTGAACTGAAAACCAAAAAGGCCAAGCGAACAGCTGAGAAAATCAAGAACGAATATTGATGCCATTTGGTTAACTACTTACGTACGAACACTGGGGACAAAAGCAGGCTGATCTTTACATTGATGGACTGCACCAATATTTAACCAAAGTCCCCAGAAACCACGCCTTACTGAAAGTACTTGCGCAGAGCATCATAGTGAAGTCAGTTTTTTGCATAAAGAAAAAAACATAACCCGGGAACTTTTACATCACTGGATGGATCAATGATACCAAGTATTTTTTGTACACATTTCCAATGTACTTTTATGCAACATCATCAAGGCCTGTTTATGATTCAGCAACCTGTTCAGCAGTCCATTCAGCAACCAATTTATGACAGCGCTTCCCAATGTTCAGGGAATGGCGTCGAACATTCCTGGCTCGGCCATGGCGTTGCTGTTGCTAAAGCATTTGCGAAATCATTGATTCCGATGGAAGATCCTCACTTCAGTATTAATCCCGATAAAGCACTGGAAGGTATTGGGCGACTGGCCACGGCAACTATCGTGCCGTTGAGTCCCATCCTTTTCATAGCGAAAGATATTGCCGATGCGTGGTTCGGCAGCTGTTTGCCCGGGCCTGATGCCAAACCGGAATTACCACAGACATCAAAAGCAACCGGGGAAGAGGCGCAGGAAAAAGAACCCGGCTCGAAAGACGTACCCCTTCAACAGCCATCCACTGCCCGCTATCAAGGGAGTCAGGGAGCCAGAGGACTGCTTGCACTTGGTACGCTGGCCAGCTCTTTTCACTATGCCAATTCGGATGCCATTGCCGATTGTCCACAACCCATACAGATGCCCATACAGATTAATGATACGAAAACCCTGGGCAGGATTGGTCGGGATCCCTGCTATCCACTGAACGGTACATACCAACAGACGGCGGATATTGTTGCCACTCGAGACTTTCAATCCATTGGCAGTGATACCGATCCATTCACCGGGCAGTACGATGGGCAGTGCCGTACCATCAGCGACCTGCCTGACTGTCTTGTTGACACTCTGAAAGGCAGCATCAGTCACCTTCACTTGACTGGTGCCAATATAATAAATTCCAGGAAGGTGACTGGGTTAGCAGCCTGTGTTGTTGATATTAATGGCACAGTCAGTGGTGTCCGGGCTGGAAATGCTCGTGTTTCCACTTGGGGTTACAGAACTTACGCGGGCATTGGGGGAGGGGAGGTTAAAGGAACGGTTGCCAACATCACGGCGGTGGACAGCACGGTGGAAACCTCGGGTGAACGTGGATACGCCGGCATCGGGGGGGGGATGGTTCACGATGGAGGAGTGGTTGCCAACACCACGGCGGTGGACAGCAGGGTTGAAACCTCGGGTGAACGTGCATACACCGGCATTGGAGGGGGGTGGGTTTCCGGAATGGTTGCCAACACCACTGCGGTGAACAGCAAGGTCAAAACCAACAAGGGTCAACTTGCACGCGCCGGCATCGGGGGGGGGTTGGTTACCGATGGAGCAAAGGTTGCCAACACCAGGGCGGTGAACAGCACGGTCGAAACCTCGGGTGAAGGTGCAGACGCCGGTATCGGGGGGGGGTGGGTTAACCGAAACGCAACGGTTGCCAACACCACGGCGGTGAACAGCAGGGTCGAAACCTCGGGTAAAGGGGCATACGCCGGTATCGGGGGAGGGCAGGTTACCCAAAACGCAAAGGTTGCCAACACCACGGCGGTGAACAGCACGGTCGAAACCTCGGGTAAAAGTGGATGCGCAGGCATCGGGGGGGGGGCGGTTTTCAATCAAGGAACGGTTAACTACACCACGGCGGTGGACAGCACGGTCAAAACCTCGGGTAAAAAAGCATACGCCGGCATTGGGTTAGGGCAGGTTGGCGATAGAGCAACGGTTGCCCACACCACGGCGGTGAACAGCAGGGTTGAAACCTCGGGTGACGATGCCCACGCCGGCATCGGGGTAGGGGCGGTTTTCGATCAAGGAACGGTTGCCAACACCACGGCGGTGAACAGCACGGTAAAAACCTCGGGTGAAGATACAAACGCCCGCATCGCGGTAGGGGGGCAGGGTTCCGGAACAACGGTTGCCAACACCACGGCGGTGAATAGCTATGTCATCATGAAAAAGGATTTTGGACCTGAATCCAATGAGCAGCTTTTTTGCCAAAAAGCTGACCCACGTGTGTTAACAGACAATTGCGCTTCGGGAACTGAATTTCCGGATGTGTTGGATTTTTCGTACGGTGATGTTTGCCCGGTAAATGCCGCTAAAGTGTCCACAACCGCTTTGGCGTCAACGGCCACTACAGAGTCAACAGCGGCGGCGTTAGCAGCCGCCACAGTGTCAGCAGACGCTACAGCATCAACAGCCGCTACGGCGATCATTACCACAGGTACCCTTGTGGCAGCGGGCGGATTGGGGATTGTCGGCTATTCAACCTATCTATGGATTACCGGTTACCGGCACGGGTTGCGTGGTAAGGAGCTGGCGAAGAAACCCCTGACTCGTGGTAAAGAACTGGCTAGCGCTGCGGTCAACTCGGTATCACATTGTTGTCAGGGAATCAGAGAACGAATGAACAGGCAGAGAGTTCCTGCACTCAGCAGCGTATGATAATGAACCAGGTACTGACTGACAGAGTAACTGAGCTGGACAAACGTTGGTAACCTATTTATTCAAACAGTCCCCTGTATTGGAGCATTTAAAAAAGGCGACCGTCACTGAACAGTCGTCTTTTTATAGTACCAGAATGTCAGAACGATCAGGTTGCTGCTGATTCTTCCTGTTTTCCCTCTACAGAGTTCATCAATCTGTTCCGCTTAGGCGCTGTCACAAACATAGGGCAACCATCGCATTACGCTTCCGGAACCGCTTTCAGGGTAGCCACCAGCAGATCCCAGAACCTGGCAACGCTATTGATATTTACTTTCTCATCCGGAGAGTGCGGGAAGCGGATGGTTGGGCCAAAGGAGATCATATCCCACTCTGGGTACTTGCTGCCCAGCAGGCCACATTCCAGACCGGCATGAACCACTTGTACGCCAGGCTCCTGACCATAAAGCTCCGCATAAACCTGTTTCATAATAGCCAGAATCTGAGAGTCAGCATCTGGTTTCCAACCCGGGTAGCTGTCGGAGAAGATGACTTCGGCATCCAGCATTCGGAACAGACCAGCGACAGCATCACTCAGGGCATCATTACAGCTGCCCACCAGACTTCTTGGCAGGATATGGGCTTTGATCTTACCTTCATTGATGGTCAGAACACCCAGGTTTAAAGAGGTTTCTACCACGCCTGCAATGGAGTCACTCATTCTCTGGGCTCCATTTGGACAGGCATTCACCGCAGCTACCCACTGGTTCTGATCCTGCAGAGACATCAGTTCGGCAGCGGGCGCAGCCTCACTCAGAGTCAGTGTCAGGTTGGGCTCCACCACCGCCAATTCGGCAGTCAGCTCATTGCTGCACTGGTCAATAATTTGCTCACAAGCCTCCAGTGATGACTCAGGAACGGCAATGACCGCAGACGCTTCACGGGGAATGGCATTGGCCAGGGAACCACCGGTCAGGCTGGCAATACGCACACCTTCTGCCTCCAGGCGGTGCAGGACACGGACCAGCAATTTGATGGCATTGCCCCTGCCCAGATGAATATCACACCCGGAATGGCCACCTTTGAGTCCGGCAATGGACAGGGTTTTGCAGGTCAATCCATCCTGAGCGGCTTCAGTCGTGTAATCCCCATTGATCTCGATACGGGTACCACCGGCGCAGCCAATGTAGAGTTCTCCCTCATCTTCAGTATCCAGGTTGAGCAGGATCTTGCCTGTCAGAACACCCTGCTGCAGCCCCTGAGCGCCGATCATTCCGGTCTCTTCAGTAGCGGTGAACAGCGCTTCAACAGGACCATGCTGCAGGTCTTTGGCAGCTAATACGGCCAGTGTTGCCGCCATACCGATGCCGTTATCGGCACCGAGGGTGGTGCCTTCGGCAGTCACCCAGTCACCATCGATATAGGCTTTAATCGGGTCAGTGGGGAAGTCATGAACGGTATCGTTATTTTTCTGAGGCACCATATCCATATGACCCTGAAGAATAACACCGGCACGGTTTTCCATACCGGGTGTCGCCTTTTTGCGAATAATGACATTGCCTGCCGCATCGGACTGCCACTCAAGATTGTGCTCTTTGGCAAAGCCAATCAAATGCTCACGAATCTGTTCTTCATGGAACGAAGGGTGAGGTATGTCACATATGGCGGAAAAGTGTTGCCATAGCGCGTTGGGCTGCAGTTCGTGGATAGCGCTCATTTAAGACTCCAGGGCTAATAATATTGACTGCTGTGTCGGAATATATATTTGCAGTAGCCGTATAGTGAGGGTGCCGGGGATAAACATCAATGAGGGTTTTCTACCTTTATATCGTGCAAAACAGTCGTCAATGGTGGCAACAGGCAAGCCTGCGGATGAGTCCGCCATTTTTCAGGGAACGATGCTGGAATATAGCTGTCTGAAAAGTGCAACAAACGTTATTGACTGGATGTATTATTTTGGACGCAATCTCCAGGCCCCAATCGGGTGCTCAATTTGACAGCAACATGAGTGTTGATGATGTAACAGAGCTTCTGGGGGAGGTTTCATTCAATCATCGTGAAACCAGGGTTACGACTGGATTAGTACCTGAGACAACGTCACAAACGGATGTTGCCATGGTTTTGGACTCCTCCCCCCGTGATGTTCCGGTAGTTGACCGATCAGTCTCTATGCCGTCTGATGGTGGTTTTGCTTATTCACCGGCCGATACGGGCTTGCGGTTGGAGTATTTGCGCAAACATCCTATTGCAGAAGGGTTAAATAGTGATCCTGACTATTCAGCCCTCATTAAGCAGCTGTGCGATGCCACATCAGATCATGAAAAATTATCTTTATTTGAAAAGTTACAAGAAAAGGTTGAATGTAAACATGGTTCAAATAGATTGATTGCAATTTCTCTTCTTCGGCATTTATCAAAGTACACTAACCTGGCAGAGGAAGCATTTCGTCTGATCAATAATTGTGATCAGTTTTCAAGCATTAACGGTAATATTGATGAGCGTAGCTTGCTATTTAATGTTGGTGTTCTGGACGCTCTCTATAGCCAGTTGACGGACTTGTCAAAGCTATTAAAGGGAGAACTGTGTACGGAATCGCTTTCATTAATTCGTTATACCAATATGATTTTTCCTGAGCCCATTTTTGTTCTTGATGTCATGAACCCTCGTCAACTCTCCGGTTATGGGGAAGAGCTGTCTCAGCACAAGGAGCAAATAGTTCTAAGGTGTAAATGGGGTCCTGCTGATACTCGTTTAATCGAATTGATAACGATGATTTCTCGTTACCGTGAAACTGAACTACGTATTTATACCAGCATTTCTCAAGCCTCAGCAAACTACCTTAACGATTATCTAAGAGCGAATAATATTGACCGATTGTTTCTTCCTATGGCAGGATCCGGTTATTTTTCTAAAAGTATGATGGAAGCAGGCATGCCCTCAACCTGCTTTGATATCAATCCACCGGAAAGAACCTATACCAGGGTAAATAAAGCGGATGTGTTTGTCAGCGTCGACAAGTTTGCCAAAATACTTGCTTCGACTGGTGGTAACATGGACTCATCAGCAGTGGTACTTGATGCGCCGCAGCCCGTTTTCATGGATAACGGGCGCTGGGTGGACGCTGATGAATTTCTTCCCAGGGTCATTAAGTCCTGGTTTGATCGGGGAGGTAAGAATTTGCTGGTCATTTCTGAGGCCAGTGATCAGGAATTGCTTTTTTCTTCCAAAGCATTAACAAAAATGGGAATAGCCATGATACCGGTGATACCGGGCTTTCCTCCTGAGATATTTCAAAGCCTGGGGGAGCATATCGGTGTCTGTGGTCTTTATCGGATTGATAAAAAATAAGTGGTTGATTGCCTGCTGGAGACAGCAAAACTCTGGCGAGACTGCCTTTTTCTCCTATTATTCCAGTTGAAATATAAGTCACTGTCAGGGTGTCTCGATAATGAAACTCTACGAGGTTTATGTGCAGAAGTTAGTCAGATGGTCTACCGTTGTCTTGCTGGCATTCACGGTGTTTGTGGCTGAAGGTGCTTATATCGGCCCCGGATCAGGGGTGAGTTCCGTACCTGACTCCGGTGATGGTATGACAACCGTCGCCGCTATCCTGAAGAATCCTCAGGACGACAGGCGGGTCGTCCTCAGGGGTAATCTGGTCCGAAAAGTTAAACATGAGACTTACCTGTTTAACGATGGTACCGGTGAAATCATCGCGGATATTGATGATAACGACTTTCCACCGCAACCGGTAACAGCCAATACCAAAGTAGAGATTATTGGTGAGGTGGATGTTGATCGGGTATCCGCCGTTGAAGTAGACGTAAAGTCTCTGCGAATTATCAGCAAGTAGGGTACAGAAAGCATACAAAAGTCAGGCTAACAGACAGCTAACCATCATCTCTTAAATTAGCCCCTCGTCTTCTACTTTTATAAGGTGCAAAACAGTCGTCTATCGTTGAAACATACAGACGAATCAGCAATTTTTCAGGGAACAATGCTGGAATATAGCTGTCTGAAAAGTGAAACAAATGCTATTTGTTGGAAGCTTATTGTGGACGCAACAGACAAGCCCCAATATGATGGTGCTCAATTTGATGCTTATTCTGGTGCTCATTCTAATAGCAGTCAGGCTGTTGATGATTTAACCGGGCTTTTCGGGGAGGTTTTATTCAATCATCGTGAAACCAGGGTTGCCACAGATGAATTAATACCTGAGACGACTCCACAAACTGACCTTGCCACGCTTTCGGACTCATCTCCCCGTGATGTTTCGGTAGTCGCCAGATCAGTCTCCATGCCGTCCGGTAGTCGTTTTGCTTTTTCACCGGCAGATACGGGCTTGCGGTTAGATTATTTACTCAAACATCATGTTGCTGAAGGGTTAAATAATGATCCGGACTATTCAGGCACCATCGCGCAGCTATCCCGTGCGACATCAGACTATGAAAAATTTTCTTTATTCGAGAAGTTACTGGACGCGGTTGATAGTAAACATAAATCAAATTTTGAAAAGGCACTGCCTCTTCTTCAGGGTTTTCCAAAGAAAACTTCCTGTTTAGAGGAAGCATTTAGACTGATCAATAAAAGTGGCCAGTTTTTGTGTAATGACGGTGATGTTGATGAGCGTAGGTTAATATTGAATATTGGTATTCTGGACTCTCTCTATAGTCAGTTGACGGACATGTCAAAGCTTTTAAATGGAGAGCAGTGCACGGAATCGCTGTCAATAATGCGTTATATCAATATGATCTCTTCTGACCCTGTGTGTGTTTTTGACGTCCTTAAACTTGATCAACGCCTTGCCAGTGAAAGCATGCCATTGCAATATCACAGGGAAAGGGTAGCTATGAAGCTCAATCACTCCCATTATGATCAAGCTATCAATGTGATAGCGATGATTGCTGGTTATCGTGAAATTGAGCTCTGTATTTATTCCAGTATTTCCAAAGCCTCGGCAAAGTATCTTAACGATTATCTAAGAGCGAATAATATTGACCGATTGTTTTTCCCTATGGCGGGATCCGGTTATTTTTCTAAAAGTATGATTGATGCAGGCATGCCCTCAACCTGCTTTGATATCAATCCACCGGAAAAAACCTTTACCAGGGTGAATAAAGCGGATGTTTTTGTCAGCGTTGACAAGTTTGCCAAAATACTTGCTTTGACTGGTGGAAACATCGATTCATCAGCATTGGTACTCGACGCCCCGCAGCCCATTTTCATGGATAATGGGCGTTTGATGGGCTCTGATGAATTCCTACCCAAGGTCATTAAGTCCTGGTTTGATCGGGGAGGTAAGAGTTTCATGGTCATTTCTGAGGCCAGTGATCAAGAGTCGCTTTTCTCTTCCAAAGCATTAACAGGAATGGGAATAGTCATGAAACCTGTGATACCGGGTTTTCCGCCTGAGATATTTAAAGGTTTGGGGGAATATATTGGTATCTGCGGTCTTTATCGGATTGATAAAAGATAAGCTGTTGATTACCCGGGAGGCTGACCGAAAATAGCGCCCGTCCTCGCTACGGGCGCTATTCTCAGACAGCCTCTTAGAGCAACGCAGGAGCAGTTGCCGCGCAGAGCAGTCTACCCTCGGACAGCCTCCCGGATCAGGCAAGCCCTGAAAAAATTTTTGTCTTTGTATCTTTGTGGTTCCCTTCTTTTAAGGCCTTTCGCAACACCCTCATAGCTTACAGTGGTTTAACCACTCTGGATTTTCCTGTCGCTTGCCACGAACCTGATCAAAATACATGGACTGAAGCTTTTCAGTAACGGGGCCACGCTTGCCGCAGCCGATCTTGCGCCCATCGTGTTCACAAATAGGCATTACCTCTGCTGCCGTGCCGGTAAAGAATGCTTCACGGGCAATATATACTTCATCACGGGTAATGCGTTTTTCCCGGACTTCCAGCCCAAGCTCCCGGGCAAACCGGATGATGGTATCCCGGGTAATGCCTTCCAGGCAGGAAGTCAGTTCCGGGGTATAGAGAATGCCATCTTCTTTCACAATAAAGACATTCTCACCACTGCCTTCCGCCACATAACCCTCGTTATCCAGCAGCAGGGCTTCTTCACAGCCACTGTCCAGTGCTTCCCGCAGCGCCAGCATGGAGTTCATGTAATTCCCGTTGGCTTTGGCCTTGCACATGGTGATATTTACATGGTGTCGTGTATAGGAAGAGGTACGAATTTTGATGCCACGCTCAAGCGCTTCCGGCGACATGTAAGAAGGCCAGTTCCAGGCAGCAACCATGGTGTGAACCTGAAGGCCCTCGGCTCTTAACCCCATACCCTCAGAGCCCAGGAAGCACATTGGCCGCAGGTAGGCTTCGTCCAGCCCATTCTCACGAACGACAAGCTTCTGTGCTTCGTTCAGTTCTTCTTTGCTGAAGGGGATTTCCATTCTCAGGATGTGGGCGCTGCGAAACAGGCGGTCGGTGTGTTCCTTCAGACGGAAAATGGCAGGTCCTTCTGGCGTGTTATAGGCTCTGACACCTTCGAAAACCCCCATTCCGTAATGGAGGGTGTGGGTCAGCACATGGGTTTTGGCTTCACGCCAGGGAACTAACTTCCCATCTAACCAGATAACGCCATCACGATCGGCGAAAGACATCGGGAAACTCCAGATCTAAATTATTTTGTTGGTGAAAGAGTCTGAAGTGACTATTGGATCACAACTTTTCTCTGATGCCAAAGAGTGATTGTCCACGGCAGGGGATTGCAAAATTCTCAAGCGTTATCATTTTACCGGAACCAGCTGCGCAGGTTTCAGATCTTTTCAGAATATTCTAACGATTAAGCCATTTCTAATTGAACCGATCGAGTAATTTATGGTCAGAAAGTACTTTGATAGTTCATCAAAATTTGAGGCCATTTGACAGTTGACAGTTGACATTTAAGATTGGGTCTCTTGTCTGATGTATCTACAGGTTGCTGTATCAAAAAATTTAAACAGGAGCTATTGCTAATGAACCTGGGTAATTCTTTCGGTTACTTACCGGACGGAAGTGATCTTTCTCGATATGGGGAGGTTGATCATCAGGAACCGGTACTGATTTATGATCGGGATCGGCAGCAAGCCTTGTCCGGTAAAGTATTCAGAACAACCAGCGGAGCATTGTTTCGATGTAAACCTGAGGATTTGAATGAAATTGAGAGCAGAATGTACTGTGGCGAATGTTCGAAGGGTAATAGACATATCATGGAAGGCAGGCCTTTGCATCACAGGGAGATCGTTAACAGCGCCATCATTGATGTGCGACCAAAAGACGCATCAATACTCCCATCACTGAAGGGGTATACTTTAGCATCTGACCTACAGTGTTTTATAAAGGCAGATCCTATTAATTACAAGAAGTATGATGAGCATGGAGAACTGACCGCTCTTTCCCGGCGCCTCATAGTATATTGTGCGAAGGACCATAATGGTGATGAATGTCGTCAGGCCGTGGAGTTAAGCTATTTGCCTGACCATTATCATGGCGAACATCATGGATGCTTTCCTGCCCCGGTAGTTGCACCGCAGGGACTCTATCCAACAGAGGATTTGATGACATTTGACAGCCTCCCAGAGAGGGCCGCTGGATCCGGGAATGAAGAAAGTATGGTTCAGATGCAGTTAATGTCGGGCATGAAAATACTTGAACATCTGCAAAAGAGATACAAGGAGCAGGATGAGCAAATCATTCAACTGAACAAAACGATAGAACAACTTCAAAGCAATGTAGGAAACCTCTCGGTAACCTGCGCTGATAGTAAAATTCAAATAGAGGAATTGCAGGAACAGCGCACGGATGGAACGTTTTTATGGAGAATAGACAACTTCAGAGAAGCCATAGACAAGGCAAGTATCGACATAGAAACATCGTTTGACAGTCCGGTTTTCTATTCGGCACCGGAAGGATACAGGATGAAGGCAACAATATATCCAAATGGCGATGGTAACGGAAAAGGCACCCACATCAGTCTGTTTATATCAATTATGAAAGGCATGTATGACGACATTCTGCCTTGGCCATTCGATCAAACTTTATCCTTTGAGATAGTTGGGGAAGGAAAAGAAGTTTTGGGAGTAAATAGAACTGAACCCGACCGGACGATCCCAAGCTTCCAAAAACCGGAGAGCATGAATAGAGCTGTTGGTTGCGATAAATTTATGGCAATCACTGATCTTACACACATGCTTCCGGGTGGCAGTCTATTTATCAGGATCAACGTCGGTGAGAAGGCCAGTGGCAGTGAGTAAAATTGTCTAAAATCCTTACCACCCTCATCTTCGGCTTGCGCGGGCGGGGATAAAGACAGAAACGCATAAAGTGCTCCACGGGGTGGCCATCCACAGGGCGGCCATCCCCTTGAGAGTTTACACATAATCAATTAACTGTCGTTGGATTCCTGCTCATTTCATACAGTCTGCCCAGATAGCCATAACGGCCTGACGCAGATAGTCGCCAGAGGTATTGTCTACTTCAGGTACCTCGTTTTGTAATGCTTTTTGATGAATACAGAACCGGAAGGTTTTATAAGCCTCCCGAAGCTGATGGGCGTCGTCATGTTTCAACAGGCCAGCAAGCTCCAGTTCTTCAGAAATCCGCACGTTGTCGGTCCACTTCAACAGCGACGGGTACTGGCTGGAGTACCGCAGAACGGCAAACTGCATCAGAAACTCAATATCAACAATGCCGCCCGGGTCATGTTTTAAATGGAAGGCTTCACCGCTATTGACTGAAGATGATGTTGACCTCAGGTGTTCCCGCATTTTCTGGCGCATATCAACAACATCATCACGGAGTTTGTTAACATCCCGTTGCTGGCTGAGAATAGCTGATCTGAGGTCTGCAAACTTCTGTGCAAGTGTTGGGTCACCGGCAATCACACGGGCACGCACCAGGGCCTGGTGTTCCCAGGTCCATGCTTCCTCTTTCTGGTACTTCTCAAAGTAAGTGAAGGAGTTGACCAGCAATCCTTTCGAGCCGGATGGCCGTAGTCTCATGTCTGCATCATAAAGAATACCCGAGGGTGTCTGTGTGGTCAGAATATGGATGATTCGCTGGCCCAGGCGGGTATAGAACGTGGTGCTGTCAATGGCCCTGGGTCCATTGGTCTCTTTATTGGTACCGCCATTATGGATGAAGACCAGGTCAAGATCAGAGCCGGGGCCTAACTCAATACCGCCCAGCTTGCCGTAACCAACAATAATGAAGCCGGGATCACACAGGTTGCCGTCAGCATCCCGGGGCATTCCATATTTTTCAACCAGGTTGCGCCAGGCAATGGCCAGAACGGCATCAAGAATCACCTCAGCAATCCAGGTCAGGTAGTCACTCTCTTTCATCAGAGGCAGGGTGCCGGACACCTGGGCAGCGGTCACTCGTAAGACATGGGCCATTTTGAAGTGGCGCAGAACTTCCATCTGGTTCTCAAGATCATCTTCCGCAATATGGGCGAGCTGTTGGCGCAGCTCGTCGGCCAATGCTTCTTTTTCCGGTGGATTATAGAGGTCGCCAAGATTGAGGAACTCATCGAGAAGTGCTGGGAATCGGGCAATCTGTTCAGCAATCCATGGGCTGGCAATACAGAGTTTGCCAAGGTGCTCCAGGGCGGCAGGGTTCTCGATCAGCAGAACCAGATAAGCGGTTCGACGCAGCACTGCCTCAATCAGCGGAAGAATTCGCAGTAAAAAAGTATCAGGTTCAGTGGCGTTGGCGGCCACTCCCAGCAACAGTGGGATGAACTTATCCAGACGGTCACGGCTCTGCCTTCTGACCCGGGTAATGGCTTTGCTATCTCGCAGGGAAATCAGTCGCTGCCATGAGGCATCGACATTTTTGAAGCCCTCTCGGGCCATCAGCTGCTGTTCTTCTTCCTCGCTAAGTTGGTCAAGCCAGAGGGCTTGCCACTGGTCACTATGAGGATCTTTGGCATTTGTGGTTTCAGGATCAGCAATAACCGCATCAAAATAAGTGGTGACCTGGTGACGGTGTTCTTCCAGCTTTCCCAGTAACCCGGACCAGTCTTTTTGCCCCATACTGAAGGCGACCCGTGCCTGAGCCTTCGGGCTTTTCGGCAGATCCTGAGTCTGCCGATCGGCGATGGCCTGAATGGCATGTTCAAGATTACGAAGGAAAATATAAGCGGCTTTCAGCTCATTGGCTTCGTCAGGAGAAAAATAGTGTTTGCGCTGCAGCGTTGATAGAACCTTCAGCAGGTTTCGCTCCTGAAGACTGCGGTCACGCCCGCCATGTATTAACTGGAAAGACTGAATGATGAACTCAATCTCACGAATGCCACCTGGCCCAAGCTTGATATTGCTCTCCATGCCTTTGCGTTTCACTTCCCGGCGGATCAGCTGCTTCATTTCCCGCAGGGCGCTGATGGAGCCAAAATCAATGTAGCGACGATAAACAAAAGGACGCAGCTGGCTGAGCAGTAGCTGGCCTGCGAGCATGTTTCCGGCAACCACCCTGGCCTTGAGCATGGCGTAACGCTCCCAGTCCCGGCCCTGATCCTGATAATACTGCTCCATCGCTGCAAAGCTCATGGCCAGTGCTCCGCTGGAACCATAAGGCCGCAGTCGCATATCAACCCGGAACACAAAACCATCGGCACTCTGACAATCCAGCACCTTGATCAGTCGCTGGCCAAGGCGGATAAAAAACTCCTGATTGGTAATGACCTTTTTGCTGCCACGGGTTTCTCCCTGGCAGGGGTAGGTGAATATCAGGTCGATGTCTGAAGAGAGGTTAAGGTCTCTGGCTCCCAGTTTGCCCATACCCAGTACCACCATGTTCTGGGGAACCGTCTCTTCCCCCGGGATGTTTGTGCCATAGGGTGTTCCCATGCTCTGGCAGCTGTCCTGGTAAAGCCAGTTGAGTGCGCTATCAATGCAGGCATCCGCCAGGGCCGACATATCCGCTGTGGTTTCCGACATGCTGACCCGGCGATTCAGGTCGAGCCAGATAATCCGCAGCATTTCCCGGTTGCGGTAAAGTCTGAGAGCCTTGATCAGGTCCTGCTCATTTTCAACCGCTGCCAGTGCTGTTTGTAAACGTTCCGGGTGGGTTCGGGCTAAATCAGGGAGTTTGTCATGGTTTTCCAGAATGCTGGCAAGCCACTGGGGGTGACGAATGCACTGCTGCGCGGCAAAGTCACTGCCTGCCCAGCAATGGATCAGCTGATCCATCAGCCCGGGACTCAGTTGATCGCTCTGGTCAGGAAAAAGGCTACCAGGAAAAGTAAATGACGGGTTGTTATCCATAAACTGCTGCAAGTGAGCAGTGACCACGTTCCTGATTTCTGCAGGAAGAATTTCCGTATTAGTGTCAGTTGACCCGCAGGCAGTTAATTGTTGACTGAGTTGTGCCCTGAGTGACTCCATAAACCCGCTCTCTTCTGGTTGCTGGTGCCATTTTATGAGAATGGGATGACTATAGCCATATACCCGTTTTCAACGCTGCCCGGATCAGGCCCTCAAACGTTATTGCCAGGAGCCTGGGTAAGTCTTAAGCGGTTGCAGGGGTGGTTTTTTGCTGGCCAGGCAACATAGCTGGTAAAAGCCGGTTGTATATCAAAGTCTTTTAGCTTCTTGATTTCCTGTTGACAAACAGGTGCATAGCCAAATAGTCGATAAAGTGGACTGTCATAATGCGTTGTGACGGAAACAACTTTATCTCCCCGCTTGAATGCTTTTTTGGCGGCAAACGCCGAGAGTTCATTGGATTGCCTGAACGCTGTAAATTGTCCAAGTGTCCACCCGCTGCTTAGTTCAAGAATCTCCAGGGGAACAAGTCCAAAGGTTGGCATATCAAAATACTGTTTGATTTCAAATATGTCGTTATGGTGCTCCAGGGCAATAATGTGCTCCAGCAGTTGGATATTTTGAGCCATCGTCAAGAGCCTTTCAGGAGTAAGCTTCTCCTGAAAAGAGGTTGTGAGCATGGCATATTCACAAGCTGAGAGTCCTGCAATTAACTTTGCAACCTGCCGCAGGGTAGAAGAAACCTGGCCAGTGCAAAGCATTTCCTGAAATGCGAAAGGGCTGAATGGCACGGTGAATGGATTTCTATCATGAATCAGGTATTCATGATCACCCAATTGTTGAATATCTATTTTTGCATAGGGGCTTTGGTCTAACAGATCGTCCCAAAGGCCATGGGCCACCACGGCTTTCAGTGTTGTTTCCGTCAGACCGGCTTCTCTACTGAGAAATGCCAGTGCCAGTACATGAGAGTATCTACCGTGCAGGAAGTTGCCTGACCAGGTGCTGTCGGTAAAACCTGATTTATCTATCAGAGAACTGGCTATCTCTGCAGGGACATAGCCTATAAACTCCGGGGCATCTTGCAATTGAAGACCTCCCCGGGCCACTTCTCCCAGAACTTTAGATAACACACCCCGGATTTTGGGGGCTGTAGCTTTGACAAAAATTTCCCCTTTCATGCCATCGGGATGAGAATATCGATATTTCTGTGCGTTGCATACGGTCTCTGCATCCTTTATGGCACTGACTCTGACTTGCTTTTCAATGTTTGCTTTTTGCTCTGTGTTAAGTTGGAGATTAATAAAACCTTCCTTTACCAGTAAATAGTCCTGAAGCTGTTTTGCGTCCAGTTCTGCAACCAGCTCTTCAGACAGCAAATGCCTGAGCTTACTGCCTACCAGATCGAAAAAAACACATTGAGCAGGGTAATCGAACAGTTTAAGTTTGCAGAACTTATATTGATCTTGTTGAAAGGTATTGAGTGCTTCTATGTCCTTCTCTTTCAAGGTTGTACCGTAAGAAAAAATCTCGGCAATATGTCGGGCAAGTTGCAAACCGACAATATATTTTGATTGGTCGGTGAAAAAGGTTCCCGGAAGGAGCAACGATTTAAGGTCAATACGTGATAAGTCCCAAAATACATTGTTATTGCACTTGACAAGAATGGGGCCTGGATCACTGATCGATCGTTCGCCCAGGGGGATCTCTTTCACTGACCTGTAACCGGCACGATGGGCAGAGGTATGACGAACTCCCCCAATAGAAATTTCTTTATTATTATGACGTACCGGTTGAGTTACTTTTTTATTAGACTCTAATGCCGATTTAAACATCGGTGTTTCTAACAGTGAAATACTATCCATACTTACACGTTTTATAATCTCATTAATTTAATAGATAGGGCGCTTTTGATTATATTTAATTTGAAAAGTTCATAATATTCAGGTTTATTATTTTTAGTGGTCATTTTTGTTTCAGAGGGAAGAGCCTGTTTTGTTATGTTTTTTGCCAAGTTGATTTCCCGACTTCCTTTTAAGGTCATCTATATTGTGTCCTATTTTTTTTATTTGTTCGCCTTTTATCTCTCCAAATATCGAACAGGAACTGTGCACAAGAATTTGCGACAGGCTTTTCCGGAAAAAAGGGAGGCGTATATTGCTGATGTGACCAGACAGTTTTACCGGCATCTGTCGGACCTTGCCTTTGAAGTGATCAAGGCCCACAGCATGAGCGCAGAAGCGTTTAAAGAACGCTGCTCAATTGTTGGCGCTGATGCCCTGGAGGCGGCATCCCGGGAAAGGTCCAGGCCAATCATTGTGTTAACCATCCACCAGGGCAATTGGGAGTGGATGCTCCATAGCGTGTCACAACACCTCGGTGTGCCTATTGATCCGGTTTACAAGCCTTTGCACCACAAAGGCTGGAATCAGTTTATCCATGAGATTCGCAGCCGCTTTCATTCCCGCCCCATTCCGATGAAACAGGCCGGGCGGGACATTCTTAAGGGCAAAAATGGTTTCCGGCTGTTTGTGATGCTGGCCGATCAGACCCCGGCAGAAGGAGAGCGCAGTTACTGGGTCCCTTATCTCAATAAAGAAGCGCCTTTTTACCTTGGAGCGGAAAAAATTGCCTTACTGACTCAATACCCGGTCTTTTTTGCCCAGTGTCGACGACTAAAACGCGGCTACTATGAACTTGAATTTAAAGCGCTGGCTCTGCCCCCTTATGAAAAAACCAAAGACAAAAATCACCATCCGGTTATTGATGCTTATGTCAGTGCTGCACAGGCCGCGATCTATGAACAGCCGGAAACGTTCCTCTGGAGTCATCGCCGCTGGAAACGAAGCCGGAAAAGTGATGAATAGTACATTGCCCTGCCAGACATTGGCTTTTCGGATTTAAAAGCCCTGTTTGCAGGTCATTATGTGTCTGATGACATCAGTTATTAAACGATACCCAAATTTCTGTTGGCAGACCCTGAGATAGTTCGGTTTTTAGCCAATAAAATCCAGGGTTGATAGATTGTGAGAAAAAGTGTTTGTTTTTGTTGCCTCTGTTGCGAACTTTTCCTATAAAAATCAATACTTTTTGCAAGAAAAATACATGTAAGTACTGGTACTCATTGCGGGAATTGCTTATCTTGTAGTTATATTACATTTGATTAGTATCAATTTTTTTAAAGCTTTGGCTGTTAGACGAAACTTGTGCGTATGCTTGATGATTGCAAGTAATCAACCATTAACAATAACGATCACAAAGTTTGTTGTAGCAGTATCGATCCCGGAGCCGATTTGTATGCATGATATCGACCCAATAGAAACCAGGGAATGGCTGGAAGCACTGGATTCCGTTCTGGAGCAGGAAGGTGAAGACCGTGCTCATTTTCTGCTGACCCGGCTTTCCCAGCATGCTCGTGCCAAAGGTACGCAGCTGCCCTACGCTATTACCACGCCGTATCGCAATACGATACCACCGGAAAAAGAAGCCCGTATGCCCGGCGACCTGTTTATGGAGCGTCGTATTCGCTCCCTGGTCCGCTGGAATGCGCTGGCTATGGTGATGCGCGCCAACAAGAAGGACAGCAGCCTGGGTGGACATATCTCTTCCTTTGCCTCCAGTGCCACTCTCTACGACATCGGGTATAACTACTTCTTCCACGGCCAGGGCAGTGACCGTGAAGGCGATCTGATTTATTACCAGGGCCACGTATCGCCTGGTATCTACTCCCGGGCTTATCTGGAAGGTCGTCTGGACGAGGGCCAGCTGGATAATTTCCGTCAGGAAGTGGATGGCAATGGTCTTTCCTCCTACCCTCACCCCAAACTGATGCCTGACTTCTGGCAGTTCCCGACCGTATCCATGGGCCTCGGCCCTCTGCAGGCGATCTATCAGGCTCACTTCATGAAGTACCTGATTAACCGTGGCATGTCCCGGGATCAAAACCGTAAGGTCTGGGCATTCCTCGGGGATGGTGAGATGGATGAGCCGGAATCTCTCGGTGCCATCTCCCTGGCCGGTCGTGAGAAGCTGGATAACCTGATCTTCGTGGTCAACTGTAACCTGCAACGTCTGGATGGCCCGGTCCGTGGTAACGGCAAGATCATTCAGGAGCTGGAAGGCATCTTCCGGGGGGCTGGCTGGAACGTTATCAAGGTCGTCTGGGGTCGTCATTGGGATCCGCTGCTGGCCCAGGACAAACATGGCAAGCTGCAGGAAGTGATGGACAAGGCCGTTGATGGTGATTATCAGAACTGTAAGGCAAAAGGCGGTGCCTGGACCCGTGAGCACTTTTTTGGCCGTGACCCTGAAGCGCTGAAGCTGGTTGAACACCTGTCGGATGATGATATCTGGCGTCTGAACCGGGGTGGCCATGACCCCTACAAAGTCTTCGCGGCCTACCACGAGGCGGTTAACCATAACGGCCAGCCTACCGTCATTCTTGCCAAGACGGTTAAGGGCTACGGTACCGGTACCACCGGTGAAGCGGCCAACGTCAGCCATAACGTCAAGAAGCTGCCGGTTGATGACCTGAAGCACTTCCGTGACCGCTTTGACCTGCCGATCAAAGACGAAGACATTGAGACCCTGCCTTACTTCAAACCCGACGCTGACAGCCCCGAAATGAAGTACATGCGCAAGCGTCGTGAAAAGCTGGGTGGCTTTATTCCCCAGCGCCGCGTAGAAACCGACGTTAAGCTGGAAATTCCGGGCCTTGAGGCTTTCGAAGCGGTGACCAAAGGCAGTGGCGAACGGGAAATCTCCACCACCATGGCTTACGTACGCATTCTGGGTGCGCTGGCCAAAGACAAGAGCCTGGGCAAGCACATTGTGCCGATCATTCCGGATGAAGCCCGTACCTTTGGTATGGAAGGTATGTTCCGCCAGCTGGGTATTTACTCTGCGGAAGGCCAGAACTATGAGCCGGTAGATTCCGACCAGGTGATGTTTTACAAAGAATCCAGACAGGGGCAGATTCTCGAAGCGGGCATTAACGAAGCGGGTGCCCACGCCGCCTGGATTGCTGCGGCAACCTCCTACAGCAGCAACAACGTGCCGATGATTCCGTTCTATGCGTTCTATTCCATGTTTGGTTTCCAGCGTACTGGCGATCTGGCCTGGGCAGCGGGTGATATCCAGGCCCGTGGCTTCCTGATTGGTGCCACTGCGGGTCGTACCACGCTGAACGGTGAAGGTCTGCAGCATCAGGACGGCCACAGCCACATTCTGGCATCCACCGTACCGAACTGCATAAGCTATGACCCAACCTACGGCTATGAGATGGCGGTGATTATCCAGAACGGTCTGCAACGTATGTATGGCGACGGTGACAATGTCTGGTACTACATCACCGCCATGAATGAAAACTACCGTCAGCCAGCGCTGCCGGAAGGCCCTGAAGTGATCGAAGGCATCATCAAGGGACTTTACAACCTGGAAGAAAATTCCCGTAACCAGGGGCTTAAGGTCCAGCTGATGGGTTGTGGCACTATCCTTGAGGAAGTCCGTGCAGCTGCCGGTATTCTGCGTGATGAGTTCAACGTTGAATCGGATATCTGGAGCGCAACCAGCTTTAACGAGCTGGCCCGGGATGGTCAGAACGCCAGACGTTACAACATGCTGAACCCTGAAGCTGATAAGAAAGTCTGCTGGGTTGAGCAGCAGCTGTCTGGCCGTAAAGGTCCGGTTATCGCCGCGACTGACTATATGAGCCAGTACGCGAACCAGATCCGTGAGTTTGTGCCGGCAACCTTTGTTTCGCTGGGCACGGATGGATTTGGTCGCTCTGACACCCGTGAACAGCTGCGTCGTTTCTTCGAGGTAGACCGTTACTTCATCGTGGTGGCTGCCCTGTATGCGCTGGTTCAGGATGGTGAGCTGGAAGCGTCCGTGGTCAGCGAGGCCATCAGGAAGTTTGATATTGACCCGTCCAGAGCTAACCCTCTGTATTGCTAAGTCCGGAACTGAAGAGAAGGTATGAGGAATGAGTGACGAAATCATCAAGGTTCCGGATATCGGCAGCGGTGAGGCAGAAGTCATCGAAATCTGCGTCCAGCCCGGTGATACGGTATCGGCCGAAGACTCCCTGATTGTTCTGGAGTCTGACAAGGCCACCATGGAAGTCCCGGCACCAAGGGATGGCGTGGTGACAGAAGTGCTGCTGAATATGGGTGACAATGTCAGCGAAGGTGCTCCGATGCTTAAGATGGCTGCAGCAGCATCTGAGGTTGTCGAGCCCATAGCGGACAGAGGACCGCCAGCAGAAGCCCCCGTGTCGGCAGCCCCGGTGGTTGAAGCGGCTGGTGGCTCCCGGACTGAGTCGGTGCATGTACCCGATATCGGTGCTGAAAATGTGCCGGTTATTGAGGTGAGTGTGAAGGTTGGTGACACCGTTGCCCTGGAAGACTCATTGATTGTCCTGGAGTCCGACAAAGCGACCATGGAAGTGCCTTCCCCGGTAGCAGGGGTGGTGACTGCCATTCACGTCAAGGAAGGTGATGCCCTGAGTCAGGGTGATCTGGTGATTGACGTTGAAGTCAATGGCAGCGGTGATGTCGCTGTAACGCCTGCGCCGGTTCCAGCTGCAGCTCCAGAGCCTGCCGCTGTTGTGCCAGCTGCACCCGAGCCTCAGTCTGGACCGCGCATGGAGAAAGTAACAGTACCTGATATTGGTGCTGAGAACGTTCCCGTGATTGAGGTCTGTGTCAGCGTTGGCGATCAGATTGAAGAAGAAGCGTCACTGATCGTACTGGAATCTGACAAGGCGACCATGGAAGTGCCTGCACCGTTTGCCGGTGTTGTGAAAGCCATCATGGTCAAAGAAGGCGATACCCTTAGCCAGGGTGACCTGATTCTGGATATTGAAGTGTCTGGTGGCGCAGCAGCATCGGTTGTCAGCCAGCCAGCGCCTGCAGCCGCTGCACCTGCCACTGTGCCACCGCAGCAGGAGGCTCCATCCCGCGCACCATCAGCACCACCCCCACATGCAGAAGCGCACCCTGTGGAACTTGAGCGTACCAACCGCAAATTCCATGCAGGTCCTGCGGTGCGCAAACTGGCCCGTGAGTTCGGTGTTGATCTTGCTGAAGTGACCGGTAGTGGTCCACGTCGTCGCATTCTGAAAGAAGACGTACAAAAGTACGTGAAGATGCGCCTCAGTGAAAAGGCACTTTCAGGACAAGGTGCTTCTACTGGTCTGGGTATTCCAGCCATGCCAGAGATCGACTTCAGCAAGTGGGGTGAGATCGAGAAGGTTGCCCTGAATCGGCTGCGTAAAGTGGCGGCTCAGAACTTCCAGCGTTCCTGGCTGAATGTGCCACACGTTACCCAGTTTGATGAGTGTGACATTACTGAACTGGAAGCGTTCCGCAAGGCTCAGAAAGCCATGGCCGAGGCCCGTGGTACCAAACTGACACCACTGCCGTTTATTCTGAAAGCCGTTGCTTACGTGTTGAAAGAGCTGCCACAGTTCTGTGCTTCCCTTAGCCCTGATGGCGAAATGCTGATCTACAAGAAGTACATCAACATTGGAGTCGCGGTTGATACCCCAGACGGTTTGCTGGTGCCAGTGATCAGAAACGTCGATCAGAAGAGCCTGTGGGAACTGTCGGTTGAATGTATCGAGTTGGCCGGTAAGGCCCGTGACAAGAAGCTGAAGCCTGATGAAATGCAGGGTGGCTGCTTTACCATCTCCAGCCTGGGTTCTATCGGTGGCACGGCGTTTACTCCGATCGTCAATGCGCCAGAAGTCGCCATTCTTGGTCTGTCCAGGGCCGCCATGAAGCCCGTGTGGAATGGCCAGGACTTCGATCCGAAGCTGATGTTACCGTTGTCACTGTCTTATGATCACAGAGCCATCAACGGTGCGGATGCAGCACGTTTCACGACAATGCTGGGTGAATTGTTGACCGATATTCGCAAGCTGCTTCTTTGAGACTTTGGTTAATAAAAATCCGGAGGTGATTAATCTCCGGATTCAACATTGTATTTCTTTGAAGTTATGAAGAAGATAAATGATTTTGGAGTGCTTTCCAGGCATCAAACATAACATCTACGTGTACAGGATCAAAATTTTCCCAAATCTTAACATTACGACTATGTTTTTCTCCAATTGATTCTAATATTCTTTCTCGAATCTTAATGGCGTTTTTCTCATGTTTAACCTTGATTGTTAACGAGGATCTACCTGCCTCAGCGCTTTTAATGTTGAAATCCTCATTCGGTTTAAAATTGTTTTTTATTAAAGTACTCACATCAAAAATTTTCAAAGGGTTAGCAGATAAAAGCTCTGAAAACTCATCTATTGTAGAGGGTGTGTGGCCAGTAGATAAATGCTTTGAAGAGTTATCTATTGCAGAGGCTGGTAACTTCTCATTTTCTGCTGGTGAAGGCGTTTTCACAGGACTTTGTTCCCGGGAAACACCAGGCTGCTGCGAGGCTGGTTCTGCTTTTTCCAGTACCTTTTGAGAAGCTACAGAGGCTGTAGGGGATTCAATACTGGTTTTCAGGTCTTTTTGTAACTGCCTATTGTCTTGTGGTAACAATCTGGTTTCATAGTCTTTGGTATCTGATAATTCGATGTTATTACCAAGCAGAGGTAAAACTGTATCATATGACGGCACAACTTGAGTGGCTAATCCTTGGTATTCGGACCATTTATTATCAGCTTGGTATTCGGACCATTTATTATCAGCTTGGTATTCGGAGCATTTATTATAAGTTTGGTATTCGGAGCATTTATTATCAGCTTGGTATTCGGAGCATTTATTATCAGGTGTATTATCTTCGTCATCAGATAAGTCATCTATTTTAAAAAATTTCTGATTATAAGAGTTACAGTTTTCAGCGTCTGTGACGGCTATGTTTGTTTTAAAGGTTGATAGGTCTAAACTGTCGTGATCCCCTGCAATGGGAGGCTACGTTATGAAGCCCCAACAGTTTCAAGAT
>NZ_JBLYZG010000056.1:0-33312 GCF_049310245.1 Endozoicomonas sp. ALB115
CCCGGATTCAGATTGCAGTTGATGCGGTGGAAATGTTCCAGTGCCCGTTGTTGTCTGTTCCACCTGGTAACCTGACATGGATCGCTTTCTTCCTTGTTTTCGGCTGTTTGCTGGCCGGTGCCTTCCGGCTTCAGTGGATGTTAACGGGGATGGAGTGTCTGTGGTTACTGAGGAGGAAGGTGACTGCATGGTTTCTTCGGGGAATACCTGTTTCCAGTTGGAGAATCGTCTGGGGATGACAACAATAGAACGTAAACGCTAATTTAACCAGCGTAATAGCCAACCCCGCCGGTTGCCTTGGTGGGCCACCCACATGTACTTATCCGAGTGGATGGCCTTGCTGAGTTCCTTGAGTACCTGGATCCGGGTTTCATCAGCATTCATGATGTGGCCGACCCGCTGATGGTCTGCCATCAGGTTGATCAGGGACTGCAGTTGCAGGGACAACCGGATCAGCCAGTTGGCCATGGTCGTCCGGGTAATGGAGCCGCCATAGCGTGCCAGTATTTTTTCCTGCCGGAACAATGGCAGGGTGCGGCCGGCCAGGCATCGCAATATTTGGCAATGATGATTCAGGCCAGCATGCTAACGGTCACTGCGGGTTTGGGAATGATATCCAGCTCTTCCCGGACTCTGGTGAAGAAGGTCTCAAGGGCACCCTGCTTCTCTTCCGGGGGCAGCTCAATACGTTCCTGAAAAGCTGGGGTCAGAAAAGCTGGGGGCAGGTCTTTCATTGTGTAAAAATATATTGTTTATCACCATAAACGACACGTGTTATGCAAAATGATGACCCTGATTTTTGCCTTTCCCTGATCCCTGCCATCGTACCGGCGGACAGACGGCCTTCCCTGGCCGATGCAGTTTGCAGCCCGCTCCGGCACTCCAGCGCTCCGCAGACTGCAAACTGCACCCACCCTGGCGTCCCTGACCCTTTCTTCACGCGAGAAAAAAAAGACAAAAACGATTGAACACCTATAATTCCATTTTCGTATCTTATCGAGTTGTCAGTTTATGGATGCTCTCAGGAGTCGATTTTCTACCTTCCGGATAACCGCTCAACACGCCCCCTTATCGGGGCCGAGTGCTGCGCCTTCCTTTGCCAGTGCTGTCGATGACGACAGATCAAATCCAAACGGTGAGGCTCCGATACTGGCGGCCTGTCGCGGCAATAATCTTCCCTGGGTTCAAGAGTTGCTGGCGAACGATCCGGCTCTGGTGAACAGATCATTCCTGACGAAAGTTGCTAATCCTGCCTGGCAGGTGTATCCGCTCTTCATCGCTGCCCAATACGGGCATCTCGCCGTCGCGAAATGCCTGATCGGGGCTATCAGAGAGGCCGTAGGAACCCTGCCAGAGGCGGACAAGTCCATGGCCGCTAGGCGATTCCTGTCGGCCGCTTGCCGGGACGGAGCAACCGCCCTCTACATCGCTGCCCAGAACGGGCATCTCAACGTCGCAAAATGCCTGATCAAGGCGCTCAACGAGGCCGTGGGAAACCTGCCAGAGGCGGACAAGTCCACGGCGCTCAGGGTGTTCCTGTCGAGTGCTTGCGAAAACGGAGCGACCGCCTTCTTAATCGCTGCCCAGAACGGTCATCTTGACGTCGTAAAATACCTGAGCGAGGCGCTTAACGAGGCCGTGGTAACCCTGCCAGAGGCGGATAAGTCCACGGCCGTCAAGCGGTTCCTATCGGCCGCTTGCAAAGGCGGGACGACTGCCCTCTACATCGCTGCCCAGAACGGGCATCTCGGCGTGGTGAAATACCTGAGCGAGGCGCTTAACGAGGCCGTGGGAAACCTGCCGGAGGCGGACAAGTCCACGGCGGTCAGGAGGTTCCTGTCGGCCGCGTGTAAAGGCGGAGCGACTGCCCTCTACATCGCTGCCCAGAACGGGCATCTCGGCGTGGTGAAATACCTGATCGAGGCGCTCAACGAGGCCGTGAAAACCCTGCCGGAGGCGGACAAGTCCAGGGCGGTCAGGGCGTTCCTGTCGAGTGCTTGCCAGGACGGAGCGACTGCCCTCTACATCGCAGCCGAGAACGGGCATCTCGGCGTCGTGAAATACCTGGTCGGGGCGCTCAACGAGGCCGTGAAAACCCTGCCGGAGGCGGACAAGTCCAGGGCGGTCAGGGCGTTCCTGTCGGCCGCTTGCCAGGACGGAGCGACTGCCCTCTACATCGCTGCCCAGAACGGGCATCTCGGCGTCGTGAAATACCTGGTCGGGGCGCTCAACGAGGCCGTTGAAAGCCTGCCGGAGGCGGACAAGTCCACGGCGGTCAGGGCGTTCCTGTCGGCCGCTTGCAAGGATGGAGCGACCGCCCTCTTCATCGCTGCCCAGAACGGGTACGGCGCGGTTCTGAATTTTTTGCTTGAACAGGGCGCTGACCCGGAACAGAAATGGGCTCTTTGCTTTCTCGGGAAATACCGGGTCTTTAAATGGTGCTTCGCCAGGTCGCCTTTGAAGGCTGCAGGCAAGAGCGGCCATCTAGTTACGGAACGCCGCCTGGAATGCCTCCTTCAAGAAAAAAGGAGAGCCGTCAAACTGCCAAGGACAATAGCGGTGAATGAGACTGTCGCCTTAATGCCGGGCATTGAGGAAACCAGGCTGTGACTCTCTACCCGCAGTTTTAATCAAGAGAGTCTTGTTTACCTGCCGAATTTTGCTTCAGGTTTTATCTGTGGGAGCCGTCACCCATTGCGGTTCAAAAAATCCTGAACCGATTCACCCGACACTCATACCCATCAATCACGCCGCTCTCATAATACCCCGCCCAGTCATAGAAAAACGGTGTCCAGCTACCACTGGGCATCAAGTTCATCAGGCCAATACAGACAAATAGCACACAAGCGCTGATCCCATACTCCACAGGCTCCACGGTTCTGAAACGTCCGCCGAACAGGTGGAATCTCCGGTCAGAATAAGACGACAACGGCACACCAGACACCGTCATGGCATCGGTCAGAATATGCGTCACCCCACCCCAACAAACCGCTGTAAGAACCGTGCTAAGCCATTGTCCGGCAGAAGGAAAATCCCGGCCTGCCACGCCAGCGACCACACGCTCAGATAGTGGGCCACCGTCCGGTGCTTTACCGGCCTGCCAACAAACTTCAGCACCCACTGCATCCAGTCCCGCGCAGTGGTCCCGATAATGGTCGGCGGCACCAGTCGTACGTCATAAACGGCCGTGACCGACCCGGCAATCAGAACATGGTTCACCCACTTCATGGTGCGTCGTACACCGCCGGGTCCGGGCTCACGTGTATAACCACGGAAAACGGCACATGATCCGGGTCATACTCAAGCGGATCATCAATGCTGCCGGTTTCCTTGCCCATATACAGCACCGCAAGGCGGTCAATCTTCAGGCCCAGCGCTTGTGCCACTCTGGCAGTGCTTTTGCCGTTGTCCGTCGTTTCCAGGAACGCTTTGCAAAAGGCCTCGCTACCGTAGTCTGCCCGATGATCGATCAGCACCTTATTGGTGCCCGGGTTCGATATGCCGCATCGCTCAATGGTGCTTGGCAATTCCAATGGCCAGCCCTTTTTTTTAAACGCCCATTGGTACTGCCAGGCAATCACCGTGCTCATATAGATATCGTGCGGGTTAATGTTGCCTTCCTTCACGTTGTTCTTGAACTTCCAGTGTTTCTGGGTGAATTCATTGCAAAAGCGGTATTTCCAGGGGTGTCCGTTGGTGATCCCTTCCCCACAGGTGCGTGTCTGGCCGTAGTAATCCGTCGTTGTCGTTAAGGCATGCATTGTTTCCAGCTTGTCGGCCTGTTTGCTGAGTGAATCCTGCAATTTTTCCCGTATCTTGCGGTCTCTGCGGATGCCGGTATAGACGTTTTCCAGGGTTTGGTATTCCGTGATGGCCGTATCCTCAACAATCCAGTCCCACAAAGCCTTGTCCTCCCTGGGGGGGATCAGCGCCTCAAGCTGGCGCTCAAGTGCCTGCTGCAGTGCCAGGCGCTGGTGTTCATCCTGCTCTGCCAACCGCACAATCCGCCCGTCCGCCGTCATGCCAAGGGCGTTCAGTGGCTCATTGCCGGGGTTGTCCGCCAGGTAGCGCTCAATGGCCTGTGTCGTTGCTTCCGTCGCTGCTGTTGTGGGGTTCACTGGGGTTATCCTTTTCCGGGTGTGGGGCCAGTACCGGCAACGCCGCTACCTGTTTCAGCCAGGCATTGGGCCGTGACCGACCCGGCAATCAGAACATGGTTCACCCACTTCATGGTGCGCCGTACACCTTCGGGTCCGGACTGACATGAACTTGCACACTAAAATCTCCTGAGGCCTCATCGGGATCAATATCCCAATCAATCCGCTCAACTGGCCTGGTGTCAAAAAAAACATTCAGGCCACAAATCATTAGTCCCAGGTCTTGCGCCACTCTGACTGTGCTCTTGCCATTCACAGTCGTTTCCAGGAAGGCTTTCACGAAGGTGTCGGAATCAAACCTGTCTTTATGCTCAACCAGGCACTCCACGGTTTGTTCATTTGTGATCCCACATCGTTCTATGATGGTCGGCAGTTCCAATAGCCAGCTCTCATGGCGGGCAGTCTGTTCAAACTGGTGAACAATCAAGTTGCTCATGTAAAAGACATGTTTGGCAGCCTTGCCTGTTTTATAATTGCGTTTGAATTCCCAGTGCGTCCGGGTTAATTTATTCTCAAAATCGCAATCCCAATCGGTACCATCCTCAAGCACCCCGCTCCCCCTGGTCATGATATTGCCAAGACTGTCATATACCGTCCTGGTCTGTTTGTTTATGACGGCAAATTTATCGGCATAATCAGTCTTCAAAGTGGCCAGGCGGTCCCGGATCTGCCGGTCCCGCCAGATCCTCTTCTGGTAATCCCCCAGGGTTTGTACAGTGGCTAGCGTGTTCTTGATCATCCTGTACCTGTCCGTCAGGCTGACCTCCTGAGGCATCAAAGCCCCAAGCTGGTGCTCAAACACCTGGCGCAGTGTCGGCCGCTGACCCGCCTCCTGCTCTGCCAGGCGCACAATCCGCCCGTCCGCCGTCATGCCAAGGGCGTTCAGCGGCTCATTGTCGGGATTGTCCGCCAGGTAGCGCTCAATGGCCTGTGTCGCTGCGGCTGTGGGGTTCACTGGGAGTATCCTTTTCCGGGTGAGGTTCAGGGGCCAGTACCGGCAACGCCGCTACCTGATTCAGCCAGGCATCGGGCCGTGTCCGACCCTGCGATCAGCCACTTCATGGAACGTCGTACACCGCCGGGTCCGGTCTGACATGGACTTGCACGCAAAACTTTTTATTCGCCTGCTCGATGTCAATCGGGTCCGCAATCCTGTCCACTGGCTGTCCCTCATAAGTAACAGTGATCGATCCAATAATCAGTCCAAGGTCCCGTGCAACTCTGTCCGTGCTCTTGCCGTTGTCCGTCGTTTCCAGGAAGGCCGTTCGAAAATCATCCGAAGAGTAATCGTCTTGATGTTGTTTCAGAGTCTCGATAGTTTTCTTATTCGTTATCGAATCCCGCTCAATGATCTCAGGCAGTTCCAGTAGCCACTCGGACGTGTCAAAACTCAGCTTGTACTGCCGGGCTATCACATTGCTCATATAGAAATCTTTGCGATTAACAGCCCCGGTCTTGGCGTTGTCTATGAATGTCCAGTGGCGTTGGGTGAACTCGTTGATAAAAATATATTCGGCGAGAGGCTCCCCCGGTTGGTTCTTGCCTTCAGTGTTCGCATACCCGGTGGGGGTGATGTGAGTTGAAGTCAGCTTATCGAGTTTAACCAATTCACTGGCATACTTCGTCTCCAACTCCAACAGCCGGTTTCGGATCTGCCGGTCCCGCCAGAGCTCCTCTATGTGCCCACCCAAGGTTTGTACATCAGTGCCTAGCGTTTTTTTGATCATCCGCTGCCTGCTCTTCCTGCCTATCTCCCGGGGCATCAAAGCCCTGAGCTGGCGTTCAAACCCCTTGCGCAGTGTCGGCCGCTGGCTCTCCTCCTGCTCTGCCAGGCGTACAATCCGCCCGTCCGCCGTCAGGCCAAGGGTATTCATTGGCTCATTGCCGGGGGTGTCCGCCAGGTAGCGCTTAATTGCTGTTATGGGGTTCACTGGGAATATCCTTTTCCGGGTGTGGTTTGGGGGCCAGTACCGGCAACGCCGCTACCTGTTTCAGCCAGACATTCAGCAATGGCCGTTTATCATCCGAACACTGCCCGATAATGCCTAACCGGGCCGTGGTAATGTCCGCCTCCGCCTGGATCAGCGTTTTGTGCGCGGCCAGCAGCTTTTCCATAAACGCGACCTGCTCATCCGTGCTAAGAAAAAGCTGGGGTCAGGTTGTTTTTCTCGGAATTGAACTGAGCAAAAAGAGTTTCCAGTTACATGGAGTTGATGCCAAAGGTCATGTGGCTCTCAAAAAGAAACTTAACCGCAAGGAACTCTTGCCCTTTATGGCTAACCTGCCTCAATGCGTTATCGGCATTGAAGCTTGCAAACTTTTGCTAACCATACCCGGCATTGGGTTACTCAGTGCTACAGCACTGTTTGCTGCGATTGGAGATATATCAGCATTTAAAAATGGCAGGGAAATGGCTGCCTGGCTGGGCTTGGTGCCAAAGCAGCAATCAACCGGTGGCGTGCCCACGTTGCTGGGGATCAGTAAACGGGGCGATACCTACCTGCGAACCCTGTTGATACACGATGGAAAACTTTTCCTTGCAAAGCGGGGCGGACCATATAAGACCCTGATTTTATCTCCCGGCCGTTGAACTCCATCATCATCCGGCCATTGTCAATATCAGTTCGTTAGACCAACCTTTACAGGAAAAAATATAACGCGGGAACTTTTACTTAACTGGATGAACTAATGGGATACTTGCTGAGCCAGTTTTCCGTAATTTGTCGTACGGTTGTCCTCCGGGGCTGCTTCTGATTACCGGGCTTTGTACGAAAGCTATTAATACATCTGATCAACCACATGGTACTTCGCCGGTCTTTGTGATCAAAACAGACAATTAGCATTAAGAGCAGCAGTATGGATCCACTCAACACCACATTAAGTCCACAGTTTCTTGATTTAACAATTTCATCACAATCAGACAAGCTGAGCCCGGGTACCCCGCACTGCAGCACTCAGACAACCAGAAAACAGATTCCTGTTATTTCCACAGACCATGTATCAGGCTATGTCACAAGAAGGGTTCCGGAAAAAACCATTGCCGACCGAGTGCATCTTCACCAGCTGACCAAGATTGATTACAAACAGACCTCTGAAAAAAACCGTCTTTTTGAACAACTCATTCCGTCGTTAATGTCAACAACAGGGATGTCGCAAACGTCTGTCCTGACCCATTTGTTACCAGCCCTTGAGTTCACCCCCTATTTAAGAAAAATGAACCGGGAGGAGATGTTCAAAGCCTCAGATCACCCGTCACATCTTCAGACCGGATTGTTACTGGAACTGATAAGCCGGATCAAACAGGGGTATAAACTACAGGAGCTGCATCGCCTGGCAGGTGAGCAACCCGCCTCAGCGCAGATAAAAATCAATGGTCAGCCACAGACCATAAGTATTGGCCTGCATCACTTTACCCGGGAGGATCTCGGTGATGAGACATTCCGCGAGCTGCATGATCGTCTAACCCCTTTCGGAAAAACCGCAGGTAAAGACCCGGGTGTTATTCTGGATCATGTGCAAAAAAGAAAAGCAGTAGCCATGGCTCACTGGCAGAGGGTACTGTTGAAGGTTCTGAAAATTCAGGACTCAGCCATCAGGCAGCACATTGCCCGGGCTCTCAACACAGAGCCCGGTTTGTCACCTGCCACCGGAAAAGAGTGCACGGCACTGACCGCCCTGATTCCAACGCTGAAATTAACCGTCCATCCCGGCTTTACCCTGCTGAAACCACTTTTTTGCTGGCTATCACAACACCATCTGAAAGGCAGCAAACTCAGCAGCCAGCAACTGACCTGGCTGCAAAGTATGGTTACCAGCAAGCTTTACACAAAATTACCAGACCTGAGAAGGACCGGGCTGGAGAAACTCTGCATCTATAAAGAGCCTCTGCTCAGTGGCCATGAAACGGACAACCCTTGTGTGCAGCGGCTAAAAAAGGGAATTGATAAGGCCATTAATGATGCCAGCCCACAACAACTGTCTGACGTCGTTGAGCTGTTTGCCACACTGCTCTGCGACCTCACCCCGTCAGTCAGTGCAGAAAACCGCCTGGGCATTATCTATACATTGCTTAAATTCAGAGACCAGTCCCTGCTGAAAAATCTACTGGCAACAGAGAGCGTTGGTCAGGATATTCTAATAAAAATGTACAAAACCCAACTGATCCTGACCTATTCCATTGACCAACATGTTACTGAAGCCGTAAAGAAGTCCAAAGAACAATCGGTTAATTGCCTGATTAAAACCCTCCAGCTGAGAATGGCGCAGTGCATCGTAATGATGGCATCAACGGATGGGTTATCAGTGCCTTTGGAGGCCGTGAATAAGGCCCAAACCCTTATTGACCATCATAATGAGGGGTTGCAGGCCGTACTGCCCACCAATGAACTTGAGCAGCAAGATACAGGTTATTACTTCGACTATGTTAGCGATCAGGAAAGGTCACAAGGCGCAACACCCGCCCATAATCCTGACCAGCAAGATTCAGATACCAGCCGCGACGATAATAGCTGCGACGATAGCTGCGACGACAATAGCTACGACGCTAATAGCGACCCGCAAGAGTTGCAAGCCGGATTGCGTCCCTATGAACCTGCCCGGCTAGATTCAGATAAGAGATACAACGACGATAGCGACCAGGAATGGTCCCAACCCGTAATACCCGCCTGTAATCCTTACCTGGAAGATTCAGATGATAGCGACCTGGAAAGGTCGCAAGCCGAATCCGATGATATTCCTTACCTGCCAGATTCAGATGATAGCTACAGCTACGATAGCGACCCGGAAAGGTCGCAAGCCGTAATACCCGGTCATAAGCCTTACCTGCCAGATTCAGATGATAGCTACGGCTACGATAGCGACCTGGGAGAGTTGCGAGCCGCGCTGCGCGCCTATAAACATGACTCGCAAGATTCAGACGGCAGCTACGACGACGATATCGACGTGGAAGGGTTTCAAGCCGTACAGCGCACCTGTGGACGTTACCGGCCCTATGCAAAAGACAGCGACGACGGTGAACGCTGGGTAAAACTGTCCGACATGGGGGACCGGGGCCGTATTTACGACGACAGAGAACCTTATGGCAACAACACCATTTCAGCAGAGAACTATCTTAGCGTTCCCGACTATCTGCTGACCAGTGACCATGCTGTCACACTTGATCCACATCATCTGCTTCTGCCCAGGGACAAACACTTTCGTATTCCTTCAGTAAGACTTGAAGACGATTCACGTCAGCGGAGGATTGAACGAATGGGGCGCGACGAACAAAAACTACGGGAGGATTTTCTGCTATCGACCCGATCAACCGACCTGACACAACCGGTTGACTGGCTAAAAATGGAGTTACCCATCACCTTCTTGTTTACCGGGAGCGCTCAGGATAAAAGTCAAATTTCCTATGTCTACCAGGTTTTCAACACCGAAGTGCTGCCGGTTATTCAGCAGGCAAGCAGAGAAAACGACAGCGCTGTTTTCCCGGGCAGTGACAATGTACAAACATCACTGAAAAGGCCGCTCACTATCCGCTCCTCCACCGAGTCTGTCCCCCGAAAAGCGCGAAAAACAGAAGACTCTTCTGCCAGCATCACCGAACTCCCCGCTGCAGAACGGGAGACTATGGACGTTATCAGGGAACTGTTGGCAGTGGCAGAAACCACAGAGCCAGGCCTTAACCTCAAGGCCATCATCACCCATTTTCAGGGCCGGGCATCAAGCCAGACATTATGCTCTCTGTTACAGCATATAGAAGCCCTCCTCCCCGGGCTGCCTGACACTAACATGCGCAAACAGCTGCTGGAGCTGACGGCCTTTCAGTTATTTGCCGATTTACACCCAACAGACAACCCATTCAGGAGTTTCATCAAAACGCTGTATATCATTCAATCCAGAAGCCGTTCTCTCCGGTTCGCCAATGACTATTACGGTCGCTACGCTAACAGTGAATCCAATAAACTAAAGCTGCAAATGAGTGAGCTTTTCAGAAACGAGTGGTGCCAACCTGACGGTTTACTGGGGAACAGGATCCGGCAGTCGGTGAAAGCCGCTTTCTGGCAAAGTGATCGCAGTTGCAGCTATCAGCAAATAATGGATTCCGTCTTTGAATCCATCCGTCCATCGAAGCAGCCCTCTGATGACTACCCACACATAATTGACCAGATGATCAATAAAGTAGAAAGAAGAATGGAGCAACGGTGGGAATTAAGCAGCCTGAAGCAGCAGCAACAGATATTAACGGCCCATCACCAGCCTGCCTACCAGAAAGACCTTAGCCTGGCCATCAAAGACCTGATTAAAGTCGCTTCCGGACTTTGTCAGCAGTTTCTTCCTGAAGAGCGCGTTAGTAGAACAACACCGAAAGCCTGCGACGCTTCCGGTATTGATTCTGACATGGCAATGTCTGACCAGAACCCCCATGAGGATAGAGCCCAGCTGTCC
Source organism: Endozoicomonas sp. ALB115 (assembly GCF_049310245.1). Classification (NCBI taxonomy): domain Bacteria; kingdom Pseudomonadati; phylum Pseudomonadota; class Gammaproteobacteria; order Oceanospirillales; family Endozoicomonadaceae; genus Endozoicomonas; species Endozoicomonas sp. ALB115. The sequence goes on from NZ_JBLYZG010000056.1 coordinate 10,593, forward strand.
AGATGCTACCTGTACGACCAACTCAAGGCACTTATCCCACTGATTGGCACCTGGCTCAATCAAATCAATGACGATGGTCTGATTACCGAGAAAGAGGCTACTAAAGCCGGAATAGATCGGCTGGAACAGTTTGCCAACAGCACGATCAGGGCCGATCGCCCCATTCAAAATGAGGACGAAACCCTACAGCAGATTATTGCGTTGTGTGATCAATTCCACCGGGTACAACAGGAACACAGCCAGTGGCAATCAACCCATGAGATAGCGTCCATCCATAACCAGTGGATTGAAACCAGAAATACGCTGAAACATCTCTCGAAAATACACCAGTTCACTCCCCCACAGGCGCTGCAGGAACAGATAAACGCGTTCATTTGTGGGCCTGAAAACCCTGAACTATCCCCGGAGGACCGGAAACTGCTGGACACTGTTTCTGCATTAAGAACCCGATACATTACATCAGGGCCAGTCAGCAGGGCTCTGTTTCATCGAGACATCTGTGCGTTCAGTCAACAGCCTGAGCTACTGGCCCAACGTATTGTCGAGGTGGGCCAGACATGGAGTGACAGTGCTCGGGCTCAGCTTAATAAATATCGATCATTACAGCACACACTGGACTTTCTGCAACACGAAGACCCCATGTACAGCACACCTGATCTTGAGCAACAAAAAGCTCTGTACCGGACCCGTGAAAGGCATGACCATAGCATGTCCAGCTTGCGGAGCGAGCAGGAAAGGTGTGAGTTACACCCGTTGCATGGGATTGATTACCAGCATAACCAAACTCTGCTATCAACATTGGAGTCGATGGCACAGGCTCATACTGCAAAACATTCCGGTATTGATACGGAGCCACTGAGCAAACAACAACAACAGCAATTGCAGGAAGTCATTGAGTCAGCTCCTTTGGAGTCGGCATTACCTGCCGGTGCCAGTCTGTTCGACTTGATCGGTATGGGAGCAAACAGCCAGCCGCTGAAAACGGCCGCGAGCAACCGCTCCCGCAAATTTTTTAGCAGACACCAAAACTTCGGCTTCAACGTGTTTGAGACTATGGATATACTCAAGGAAAAGAATATCGGAAAGATTAACCGTCTAAGAAAACAGATTGAGAGAGAAAACACAATCCTGGTCGCAATGGGAAAGGTGTACAACAAAATGGTCAGGAAGTTACAAGAAGGTAAGGAAGAACTGTTTCATCTGTTAGAAAACCGAATGCATTGCGAGATAATGATTGAAGACCGGGCGTATTCCTACGCTGATGCACTTATTGCCTATGATAACAGAGATGATTATCACGGCTTGAGCTATGCCAGCAGTGCCCAGCACCAGGCAACTTCAACGCTGTATTCAAAGGGATTGCAAAACAAAAGAAACCATGAAAGATATCAAGAAGATATGCAATGGCTGGAGTTTGCAGGGAAATGTCAGTCTCGCCATATCGACCCGGAAATCCTTCCGGATGTCGTCGATTTAATGGAGCTGGAAAGTCTGGTATCCATTGATGATATAGAAAACAAAATGGCGGAATTACAACAACAAATTCAGGCAACGCGAAACACCATTGCTAAAAATTCAGCGCGGGTCAGGGCAGCGGTTGCACAACTGGAAGCCAGCCTGAAGCCAGAGCTTGAGGCTCAGAAAAAAACCACAAAAGCCGCCGAGCTGGCACTGTTCAGCAGAGCCTTTGAAAATGGACATCACTTGACAAAAGAGCGCGCTATGCAGCGGGTGTTGTGTCAATATCTCCGTGAAAACAAAGATACTGCCAGCGTTATTGAAGAAATTGTTGAGGACTGTAAAGCTCAGGAAAAGCACGTTCCCTGCAAATATACGGATATCATTGAGCCTCCCTGGCCAGGTATCGATGAGCGCCACTGCCAGTGGCGGTCAACGGACAACCTGCCGTTCCAGATTATTAATGTCTCGGGGGCATTCCCCTTACTGGAGTCACTGTATAAAAACGGCAGAATCTCATCATGGAAACTGCTTGGGCAGGATGATGACGGCAAGCCATCCAGCGCGCTGATTTTCGCAGCAGCAAAAGAGCGCAACAGGGCTTGCGAAACAATGATCAAATGCCTTGAAGAAACCCAGTACCTCGACCTGGGTTCCTTTAATCGGTTGCTGACAGCCAACCCTTCCGGTGATAACAGAAACCTTCTGCACCTGATAGCGCAACTGGCAAAGCCAGCCCTGCTTAAATCCCTGCTGCAACTGCTCAATAATGTCAGTAATAGGCAGGATCTCGATGCAGACTATCCTTCCGATTGCCTGCAAAACCGGATCGCCCTGGATCGGGAACACTTGTTAAAAACACTCTTGACCAAGGCCGATTATGAAGGGCTCTACCCCACCGACCTGTTGCTGTTCAATGTTGCTAAAAGAATCCGGGAATGGCCAGAAGATAATGTTCAGGCACTCGCCAGCTTTAGTAATGATTTTCTGATCAATGAGGCCAAAAGCCTATGGATAACCGTGTCGGAGTCTCTCAGTGTTGAGCAGTCCGGCAAGTCCATTGAATGCTTTATGAAAGGTATTGATAACCTCGAAGGACTATCTCTGGAAAAACGACAAGCCACTGAAATCTTCCTGAGAAAACTGATGCGTATATTCAGAGTGCACGGTCCTGCCGGGCTGCATGAACAACTGATGGCTCAGATTACCCGGGCAGACCATGCTATCGAGACATCTGACCAGCATGAACATTCAGTTCCAGCCCATCAAGGTGCAAATTCATGATACAGAACCCACTCAGTAAACAGTGCTGCTGGTACCGCCTCATGATCTTCGGCGCGCAAGTAGTCAACCAGCAGATCGTAGAGCGGGTTGCGGCATAAATTTTCCGCCTTGCCCCTGGCCAGGTCAGCTACTGTGACCCGCTGGGTGTACTCGGCAAGCGGTTTGGCATGGGAACAATGCAGGGTGTGTTCAAAACCATCGCCGTATTCCCATTGGTCATAGCACCCGGCGGGAACTACCGGCTGGATTGCCTGCATCAGATTCGCACCGTAGGAAGTAATATCTTTTGGTAATATCAGACAGTCGCCCAGTGCCAGGGCATGCACCTTTCTCTCGCTGTTGCCCGTCGCCGGACTCACGACCATGGCTGAGTCTTTTTCTCGAAAATACTGATGAAAAAAATAGGTGGCTGACAAGAGTGTGCATCCTGACCAGACATAATCAATAATCAGCACTTTTCGATTGCTGGCTAGCGACCCAAGAACCTTATCAAAATGATGAAAAAGAGCCTTCTGTTGTTCAGGAGTCATCTTTTGTTTAAATCCAACCCTGCCCTTTTTACAGGTTTCCAGAAACTGAAAATCGGAAAGCGGTATATTGCATGCCGCGTCTTTTCCTAACCGCCCCTGAAGCTCTGCAATGACCGTTGCCGGGCTTCGGCCTATCCCGATGTACAGAAATTCCTGTGGAGGAAAGACCGTGATCACTCTGTCTGACAATTGTTTCAGTTCGCGGATGAACAGAGACTTTATATTTTTGCTGTCCATGAGCGCTTTCAGAGGCCTGAATCTCTCGTCATCAACACTGAACAAGTGCTTTTCGGTGACAGCCTGTACCTTTATTTCCGGCAGAGCCGGAGGGGGCGGGCTGGCAAAACAGCCCAATGATCCTGATGTTGTTGGCGTCACCTTAACCTGCATTTATTTTGTAGTCAGAAGAAAGTTTCGGCATAGATAATCCTGACAGATCAAAACCAGTTTCTGATCAATATACATTGGAGAACTCCAGTGATAAGTCCATCAAGTATACGCTACCGTCAACACCAGACATTTCTTTTAATCAGCAGATCTTCTTACCCACGTGTCAGCCTGAGACCAGTAAGGCAACACAAACGTACCATTTGAATCCGGTTTATCTATTAATCAACCTTCCTGACGAAGTCTCTGAACCACAAATGTCACCACCAGCTACTGCAATAACCCCACTAAACCTGAACCAGACTTCAAGTGATAACATCCAGGCAAAAAAATAGTTGAAGCTCCCCCTTCAATAATGAAGCGCCAAAACAAACTCAGAAGTGAGCGCCAAAAGGCGCGTTACCAGAATGATCCCGCTTTCGCAGAGCGAGAAAAGAAACGTTCCAGGGAGCAAAGAATACAGCGTCGCAAAAATCAGGGAATTAGATATCCGGGTTCGTCCGCCTGACCTGCCTGGCTCCGGATTTTAAAGAACCTTTCGGTATTTTTTTTGTCTGATGCTTATATTCGCTTGAATTCAGATTACGTTATGGTGCCCCCATGCAAAAGGCAGTGCATTGAACCGGGCAAGGGTCTTTCGGGTTTGATCAGCACGACACGCTTAAACATCAATAGACACTCTGAAACAACAATAAAATGTAAGTCGGATACGATTTTAAATGCAAGGAGATCATTGATATGTCCATACCTCAGCAGGGAACAGGCCCAGGTTCACCGGTATTTAATGAATCACAATCGGCAGGTGACAATTATCACCCTGTTACTGCATTAAACGGTCAGTTTGCCGGAATGATGGTCCGTGTTGTCAATGCGTCAAAAGAAGCGGGTTCCGGAAATCAATACAGACCGATAAGTTTATTGCGCCGGGGTTCCCGATATGCCCTAACCACTCACCATAAGCGCTTTGATGAGTTTCTGATGGGATCAGACCGGGTCCTTACTATTCTGAAACCTGAACGCGGCTGCGATATGCGCTGGGCTTTTAAACAAGATGTTGCTTCAGATGCCAATGGAGAACCCCAACATCTGCACTCGAAACGTATCAAGAAAATTACCAGTTGGGATGTGTTAACAACGAAAATGGATGAGTGGGAACGCAGATGGCATTCGTTATTTGACGGATCACCTTTTAGATTATCCTCAGGTCACATTGGCAAGAATGGCTATTTACTCCACAAAGCGCATCCCACATTCCGTACGAAAACCGGCAAATATCCCGAGATTATCTGTCAAATTAATTTTGACCGCATGCACTATGGCTATCTTCTTGACTTTGGCAGGGAACTTTCTTTTCGTCGTATTGAAGAAGTTATGGGCAATATCCTGACGCTTGAGCAAAAGAAAGGTAACCTGTCCGGTGGTGAGTTTCGTGAACCGGTTAAACTGTGCCTGTTCAACAGCTTTCAGGGCGTGGTTCACTCCCCGGTGACACTCAGCCGTGCACAGGTGCAACAGCTGCAATACCACACCCATGCTTTTTCCCAATATGGGAGCGTCATTGGTTATGAGCATAACCTTTACCAGTTATTGAGCCAGTCCGGCTGTGAGCGATTCCTGAAGCTGTTGGCAAATATCCCACAGCAGGTCAGCACGGTAGCTGTGGAGTTTGGAGAAGAGAATATTGATATCAACGCCCTCCTGACAGCCATTGAGCACTACGATTCAGCAAAATTCATGACCGCACTTTCAACCCTGGACGACAGAGTTAAAAGTCCGGTCGGTTTACCCAATCTATTGATGGAGGCGTTGATCAGGCAATGCCCGATAAAAGAACATTTTCCCGGAATCCTGTACGACGGGGCAGATAATACTTATGAACAACGGCGCGTCAAACTCAGCTGGGATTACCTCCTGCAGCAAACCAAATCCCACTTTGCGGCACAAGCTGTTATTTGTCGGGAGCTATTAAAACACAAATTGTTTGTACCATTATTATCAGGGTCACCAGAGTGTTCAGGAGTCTCCCACAATAATCCGTTGGTGTGCTGTCTTCTGATCGCACACGGTACAAAAGTCCATCTCACTCCACCCTTGAACTTGCCTGACTGTACCTTGTTAATATCTGCCAAACATTTTCGCAGGGCGAATCTGCTGACAGCAGATGAAGCCGATATCATACGACACGAGATGCTGTGGTCACTTCTTTGCCAAAGTGACGATGGCCCCGTTACTGATCCTGACGAGATTATCAGTCGCTTGTCGACCTTAAAGAAGCTATTGCTCAGGTATCATGACAACTACAGGAGGAAGTTCGGTAGTATCCATCTTCATCAGATGGTCGATGAACTGTTTGGCATAGAGTTTTATTATCGCTTTGTTGTCAACCGATCTGATAACGGGGGTGCAGTCAGGGAATTTCTGGAACAGCGATTATCACCCCGGAGCTACAGTGATGAACAGTTACGTGCACATTTAGAGCTTATAGCGACGCGCAAATCCTCTGTTAGCGATAATGTTATTATGTTCCTGGGTAAGGCCTATTGCTTTTCTATTCCAGCTGTGGTCCGGTCAATAGAACACGGTGCAAACCAGCTTGCCTGGCTGGAGACATTTCTGGCATCCCCGCCAACCTTTGAGAGCAGGGAAAACCTGCCTGATAGCCGCTATGGGTCAATTACCCAGGTGGTCGGTCAGCATTATTACCAGTTTCCCCATCCCTACAGGGCACAAACCATCCTGACGGAGGGCATACAACCCTTTTATCGCAAATGGCACGGACTGGATCACGCCCTGCGCACCCAGCTGGCCACCGAATTCCTTATGGATCAAACGGTGTTGCCGCACTTTCATAAGCCATTCCGGGAGTTACTGCTTAAGCATCCCCAGTTGCTGGAGTTGCTGCCCATTGCCGAACTCTACCACGATGCTGTCGCTGAAGATGAGCATAAAGAGGTTGAAGAGCTTCGGGCAGCGGAACTGTTCCAGCGTGATATGACCGGGTTGCAACAGTACCCCGGGCAGCTGGTTACTCTGGTGGCCAGCGCCCTGAGAAACAAAAATTGTAAAATGATGGATGTGGGTAACCCGTCGTTTACCCCTGACCACCAATGCCCGGAGGATGAGTTACTGCTGCGCCAGGTGCTGCGCTTTGGGGATATAGTGGATATCCTTCGGGTCAAACCGCCCCGGGAGGACTTTCCGACAATCAGACTGTCAACTGACTCAGCCGCAATGGACACCCTGGAAATGATCCATGATGGCCATTTTCATCCGGAAATGATCGAACTGTTGGCCGTGGTCAATAACCCGCAATTCACCCTGCTGATCCAGTCAGCATTGTTGAGTTTTCGGGATCTGGCCAGCATTACCGGTGGCTGGCATCACCAGATGACCAATCCGTTCACCCGTAAATACCATCTCCCGGTTGATAACCATAAACGACGATTACTGATTGAACAGGCACCGAATCCCTATCAGTGTTTGCGTGAGTGTCTGGATGATCTGGTCCGGTTAGTTATCGCTGAGAAAGCCGGTATCTCAGCCTGCTTTGCAGAACACCCAAGGCCCGAAGATTCCCGGCTGCCTGACTGCTGGGATCCGGATATCGGCTCCGGTGGCGCTTATCGAAGTCTGCACAATGAAGAGGAACTTCGACAAATCAAGTTACCCGAAGCAATGACCCTGGCAGATAAGATCATCGTGGCGGCTGATCAACCCGGGCTGGAAGATCGGATTCCCGCTGGCATCCGTGATGCTCTGGAAGCTGAGGCGTTGCGGCTCCAGCAGGAGGCCATCCTGCCCGCTGTTGGTACCCCGGCACAATCTGAACTGGAGCAGATGCTCCTACAGCCCGGCTCTCCGGGTGCCCGTCTACTCAATGAGCGCGGTTATATCGTGAAGTCACGTGCACATGAAGGGAGAGTTTTTTACCAAATGGTGCCCAATTCCGGGCTTGCAAGGGACTCTTTGCTCCTGCTACCACAGTATGATGACAAGACAACGGGCCCCGCTGCCAAGATGCCACTGGCAAATATATGCAGGTTGCTGTAGAAGACACGACCACACAGCTCAGCCGTCAGTACCAGGGCGATCTAACCGTTGCCAGACCAACCGTTTTGATGGCAGGTTCTCACAGACGTCCCCTGACCCCATTGCACAGGCCTGAACCGCAGCCCTTTTTTCACTCTGCTGCAAAGCATATAAAAGCGAAAATTTTTCAGGTTAGACCATCACTGCCGCATCCACATTTTTGCCTTGCGCCCCGGTATGTAGAGCCGGTGAAATTGGCTGCTGACTATGAATGTGTCAGCAGGTTCCAGTACATCAAAGTAAGTTTGGTGCCAAAAGAATTTATGTTCCTGAGTGTTTACCCAGTATTCCTGGCCATGTTCACACTTGTTAATACCAACCACCCCGGTAGCGTCAGACTCTCCCCGGCTAAACAGCAGAAAACAGTCACCATGCCCTATTATTTTCATGGGTTGCCCCTGGTTTGCCCTGTGGAATTCAAGCATGGCTGTTAAGCTGCCGGACCTGTACGCATCTGCCCAGCGGTTGTCCCCGCTCTCGTTATGATCGGAAAACACCAGGGGGACGCCACCGTCACGTCCCATGATATAGGCATAGGCCAGCTGCTCATCAGTCTCGTCCATGATCAGGTAACGAAAGCCCTGGTTATTGGGAATGTCATGGGTGGTAACAAAAGTAATGGCTCTTCCTGGCTGAAGAGCCTGACCATAGGCAAGGGGATCAACAAGAAGGTTCAGGCTTCCGCCGATTTTGAAAGCATTATACAGGCTACTGAATAGCGGGAAATCGTAAGCGGCAAAGCCTGTACCATCCAGGTAAGGTTTCAGAAACCTGTCGTATTCAGAGTTTCCCGCCCCACCACTGGTAATGATCTCTCCAAAAATGTGCATACCATGCTTGATGTCAGCCGTGATGACCTGGTTTACATGCTCAAGGGGCATATGCTTTGCTGCGTCAATCCTGAAGCCCTTGACCCCCATGTCACGCAAACTCCGAAGATACTTTTGTTGCTGTTCAACAACCCAGTCATTGTTAACCAGGTCCGGCAGACCGGTATCCGGGGGAGCGCCACAAAGCCGCCAGTTTTGAACCTCATAAGTCGAGTTATAGTTATTGATGCAGGTTGCAGGATTGAAGTCCGAGGCAGAGAAGAGGTTCTTGCCCAGGTCGCCAAAAAGCCTCAGGGAGGAGTACTTTGTGGGGCTGGCTGCGTATTGTGCAAGGATTTTTTGCCCGGGAAAATTAAGATCATCCCGTTCATAAGCTTCGTTGGCCATGTGATTCAGGACGATGTCGGCATATACGACCACACCATGCTGTTTAAGGGTATTAAGCATTTGCCTGAAGTCATTGGTGTCCCCCAAAGGGTTTTCTATCACACGGTAGTCCTGGGGCTGGTAACGAGCCCACCATTCTTCACCGGTGCTTTTCAGTGGCGGGGATACCAGGACCATCTGGTAGCCCAGCTTACCTAGCTCATCAGCTTTTTCGCTGACTTCCGAGTACTTCCAGTTGAAAGCATGAAGAATGACGTTGGCGCTACTGTCTTGAAGAATAAGGAGAAAGAGAAAAAGGTAGACGAGGTGACGTATGAATTTATACATAATGGAACCAACCTGGTCGAGAGAAAGGAATGTTGAAGAATGGAGGCAGGCTTGAGGGTGACATTACCCGCCCTATCGGGCTAGACTTCTGACTTCTCAGGCTGCAACCGGCGATAAGCCGGATTTACGCAAGCCTCCATCAGCAGAAACGGAATGCCCTTCCGCCTTTAATCTAAGGATGCCTTGCTGCCGAATGTTTTGGCAGCGTTAATATCCCTGTCGTGGATTGCTCCACAGGAACAGACCCATGACCGGACTTTCAATGGCATCTCATTTCGTTTCTGGCCACAGCAAGAACAGGCTTTTGACGATGGAAACCACTGGTCAATCTTGACCAGGTGATCTCCTGTCTGCTTTGCCTTGTACTCCAGCCTGGTGATCAGCGATGACCATCCGGCATCAGAGATAGCTTAGGCCAGTCGTCTGTTCCTGACCATGTTTGGATTTGAAGCGAGGCTTACCGGCTTCAAGTTTGGGGCTAAAGAAGTTCTGAAATGCCCTATCCAGATTAATGATGGCCTGCTGCAAGGCAATGGAATCAGCATCTTTCAACCATTCGTACCGGCGGCTTTTCCTGGCCATGGCCAACAAGGGTGATTGAATCGTAGCGGTTTTCTTGTTCAATTCCAGAGTTACTTTGCGTGCTTTACGGGCATTTCGCCCTATGTCATTCTGGTTCAAAAATCATAATCAGAGAATATAATGGTCATAGAATTGGGAGCCTCTGGTTAGTTATCTATGGATTACAACCTAAATATAGTTAAATCATATTTCTCTGCCTGCTCATCAATTAACCGCCGTATAGCCTCAACACCAATTTTTTCATCGTACCACTTCGCAAAAAACTCTTTCATATCTCCGCCACAAATTATATCAACAGCACTAATACCATACCTCTGGTAAGCATATTCATCAGCGTACTTGAGAATTTCCTGATCTCCAGAACCGTATGCCCCATCGTTATAAAATTCTGAAAACTCATCATTTACTTCTTCTATGGAAGCTTTATGCCCATCAATTAGTTTGCTCATATTTTGACCTTCTATAACTATCCCTTAACGAAAACCAGTAAGTATCATTAGCAGCTTGTAACAAGATCAATTAAAATTGTAAAATTATAGAAACTTACAACTTTTATCAAATTCAGATTACACCATTTTTACCAAATTAAATTTTAGGGAAATAACTGTGACAACAATATGGACTGAAGAAGAACTTGAAGCTTCTGTGCTTGCCTATATGGACATGCATAAAAAAGACACAAAAAACGAACATTATATTAAAAAAAATTACTACTCCGACCTATCAAAACGGTTCGGCAGAACCGAAAAAGCATTTGAGTATCGAATGCAGAATATCTCTTATGTTATGTCTCTTATGGGACGAAAATGGGTTAAAGGACTAAAACCTGCAAAGAATGTTGGCTCCAACCACATAGAACTTATCGAAAGACTGATATCAAAAGCAGAAAGCAAAAGTTATGTTGGTCAAGCGACGTTTGAAAGCCAGGTTTCTGAGTTAAAAAAGAAAAAAACACTTTCAAAACCACTTGGAGAGTTTAAGCCTCAAATTGTTACTACTCAAGTAACCCAGTACCAGCGAGACCCAAAAGTAAAAGCCTGGGTTCTTAAAGAAGCAAATGGCTATTGTGAGTGCTGTGACAGTGAAGCTCCATTTCTCACTGCTGAAGGTGAACCTTTTTTGGAAGTACATCATTTGAGACACTTGGCAGATGGAGGGTCCGATAGGGTAACTAACGCCATAGCCTTGTGCCCTAACTGCCATCGAGAATTTCATTACGGTCAGTCTATGACTACCAAACTGGTAGCTTTGTATGCTAAGCACAGCCGACTTATCCGCGAGTAACATTGCAATTTTGCGTAATTGCTGATTTTCAATAATACTCAGTCCAAATTTTAAGCACCCTATACGACTGCGTTTTCTATGGCCTGAATATCGGGATCAGCCCAAAGTGGATGGTTCATCCTCTCCACCAGCTTGAGAAAGCCATCAGCCAAAGACTCATTCACAGAGGAGAGAAATGTAAGGAGTTGTCTGGAAATAACTTCCCTATTTTCATTGCCTGACTCCGTTCGGACTGAGCTTGTCAAAGTTCGGTGGCACTACCCTTCGACAAGCTTCAGGGTGAACGGAAACCGGGAACTTATTAAAAGACAATTCCTTAAAATGGACTGGCCTGCATTCAGGTGATCTCATCAAACGCCATGACTTTGCGGGAAAATATTTCCAGGCACTGCATCCATAGCCACAAGACAAGAGCAGGCAGTGCGTCTTTTTTAGCTTGATTTGCCCAAGAGCGATAGGAGATATTCAGACCCGTCAACTCGTTAAATTTACGGTGCAGATCCGCCTGGGTGTCGCAGATTCCATCACCAGAGAGGGCATCGATCAGTGAGAGAAAAAATCCAAAGGACGGATATCTCGCTGCCGTATAGTAAAACCAAGCTGTTCCGCCATACTGAGGAGTTCTGACTGATCAAAACAGGTCAGCATTTTTTTTCAACTAATCTACTATTTGTAGTACTCATCTTATTCAGTCTTGATAATGGTTTCGAAGCTTTATTTTGGCTGTTCCGGATGAGTTCTGCACTGTAAGTACTGCTTTATTTGCCTTAATGTCTACCCTAAGAACAGATCTTTATGGGATTTATCTTGCCAATAAACAGACACACAGACACCGTCTCCAGAATCGTAACAACTGACAACACGATTCTGACCAAAAAGGAAGTTCAGTTTGAATCAACAGCACAAAAATGATGATCAGTCCGGACCGGCCAGAACCGCTACCCTGTTTGATGCAGAAAATATTACTTGGCAACTGGAGAGCAGGCGATTGAGCTAACCATTGATTTTGGCAACCCCATACTCAGGGCGTATGCTGACTTTTCTATAATTCATACCAGAGGTTGGGAAAAGCCGACACTAAAACATGGCATTCGTACCATTAACCAGCTCAGATATAACAGTAAAAACTCTTATGCTAACCTCTCTTTGGCCAAAAGGATCTTCTCTAAAATTAAGTAGACTCGCGTTCCCAATCCGTTAGGCCAGCGTGATGTTGGATCTTCATCCAATTTTTTTGCATATATTATTGCCTGCTCTGTCAGATCCCAAAAATCATCAATATTTGGTGCTGAAGACTGATAGGACCGAACATATTCCTTTATCTTTCGTTTAAGAGCACTTTTTTTATTGGCATATAGCTGTTCCTGTTCATCTTGCGCCAATGCATACACATCCAAATGGTGCAGAAGAAGCCAGAGATCAAATGCAGGATTGCTTAATGCCAAAAGGTACTGCTTATGATCGCAGGCCTTTGCAATTTCAGAAATGGCTTTCTCCTCCCATGCCTGCTGATCACGATCAATCACCAGACAAAGTTCGTCGTGAGTACCAATACCGAATTACTTCTTGTACGTATTCATCTGCTGCAAAACATACCTGGGAGCGCTGAGATTACCCTCCCGAGGCGGTAAAACCTTCAGTTTGAGACGTGAACCAAGCGCATCAGACTTGTCAGCCACACCCTGAAAATAGACCGGCTCAGTTGCTGCACCTTCGCAGGCAATGACGATTAAGGATGGATCACGAACACCTCGAATACGTGTGAATGGGCAGGGTTCTCTAGCCATTATTTATACCTTTGACCAGATTATTTAAGCCATCTTTAATTACAGGGACACCGCCCAAACGCCCTACCAGATAATCTTTCCGAATATCTTTGTCCGGTCTGGACTGGTACTCTTCCAACGAGTACAAACTGGATATGCCCGCTGAGCTTTTTTGTGCGAACCATATCTCATCCCGTCGTATGAGGCCCACATCCAGAAGGTTAGACTCATGAGTTGTGACAATCAGCTGGCTATGTCGACCAGTGGTTAATGATAGAAATTGACTCAGAATCGCCATCGTTATTTCTGAGTGCAAACTTCTATCTATTTCGTCTATTACATAAACCTTTTCTTGCGAAAAGAGCTCCAATAATCCGGGGGCAATATCTAAAATACGTTGACAGCCATCAGACTCCTGATTGATATCAAAATCGACAGATTCACCTTGATGATTCTTATGTGATGTCATCAGTTTAAACGTATTGATTTCACCATTCTGATTTTTAAGAATCTGATACAGGGTACTATCAGGGGTTGACACCAAAGAGGCCTCACCAGCTTCTAAGGTTGCCATAATATCCTGTTTAATATGGTCAGGAATATCATAGACATCTTTGATCAAATCGACCTGTTTCAATGACAGATCATTGATACCTGTATCGAAGCTTCTGAGTACACTTGCCAGAAGACTACTAACGGTATCATCAGAATGAACGGCCATTTCCAGACCATGATACTTTGAATCAGGAAAAACAATATTGAGTCGATGATGAAACCAATCATTAACCTCCGTTAAAGGCTTAATGTAATCTAATGCCTTGGTCACATTACGATCCTGACACTCAAACAAAAACAGCCGGTGTCCGGGAGTCGCTTTGGCAGTGAATGATAAAAACTGTTCATCGTACTTGCTCTTAAACTTAAGGGCAGGAAACGAAATACTATGTTCATTTGTTCGAACAAACACAGGGGACTCACCCTTTTTATCTATTTTGTACAGCCATTCTTCCTGAATAAACTTGCTATCTGCCATAAAGCCATAAGCATAATTATTCTTGCCACATTTGATCTCAAACTCAAAACGTGATGGTTTTTGAGAGCAATCCTTATCCAGCAGGAATGGGTCATAGTTTAGATTTTTCCCCTGCGGGCTACCCTGGACAATCATCAATCGGGCAAAATGCATAGCCTTGATCAAATTAGACTTGCCTGAAGCATTGGCCCCATAGATGACAGCTGCTTTCAGGGCACCAATATCTTTTGGATTGCCAGGCGGGATAACATGACCAGAATGGGTGCGAACCCGGCTTGGAACCATGGATAGCTCCACCCTGTCCCTGAAGGATCGATAGTTTTCAACAGAGAATCGCAAAAGCATAATAAAGTCTTTAGGTGATATTTTCTCCTAAAGATTGGCATATTTCTCATAAATTCATAATTTTTTACACTAAAACAGGCCATTTCTCATGCAAAGCAATCTCTTCAAGCACACAGAGGAATACACCATATTATTTATGGCTCTGCAGCAAAACTGACAAAATCGACCAGATACTAACTCTAAAATTTTAAGCGGCCTATACGACTGCTTTTTCTATGGCCTGAATATCGGGATCAGCCCAAAGTCGATGGTTCATCATCTCCACCAGTTTGAGACAACCATCAGCCAAAGACTCATTCACAGAGGAGAGAAATATAAGAAAAACGAGAAAAACGACTGAAGGGAACTTTCTACCGGGAACCTGCTCCAATTGATAAGTTAGCACTGGAGCATATTATGAATGGTACTGGTGGTGTAATTAATCTGCCCCCGGAGAATATCCTGGGTTCCATGTATGAATCTGATAAGGCATCAGCGGTGCCTGAGTTCACTGAGTCGGCGAGCAAGTTTCTGAAGTCAGCAGAGGTAGGAACGTTTCTTAACAACGCCAGGGCCGTTGCCGCCGAGCTGCTTACCCCCGATGATCGTCTGGTTGATAGCTGGAACCTTCCCCATCAGCTTACTCCGCTCCACATTGCCTGCCTGGCAAAGGATAGGGTGCTGTTTAAGGCAGCACTTGCTGACCCTCAATGTTGGAAGATCATCGATCAATGCACCTCCGCAATTGATGTAGACGAACTGGCAATTACAAAGGATGATAAGAAAATGCCTGCCATGAACGGTGACACTCCTTTGCATTTTGCCCTGTATAACGGCTGGGATGAGGGTGCTTTAAAATTAATTCACGAACTGTCAGCTGCTGGAAAAATCAATAATACGGTAAATAATACCGGCAGTAGTTTACTAAGCCTGGCCGCCGCCTATGGCAGTCTGGATGTGGTGTCCGAGCTTTGTAACTGTCTCAGGCGAGAGTTTAGCCTGGTTTACTTTGACGACTATCTGATGCACAGCACAAACAGCCAGAGCAGTCTGCTGCATCTCGCTACACAGCAGCAAAATCCGAAGGTCTTTGAGTATCTGCTGGAAAATCAGTTGAACAGCAGTGGAGGTCAACACTGTTGCAGCTGAATAATGACGGGAAGACGCCAGCTGACCTGATTAAGGAGGTACTGCTTGATATTCGCAGAGTTGCCCTGGAATCGGATGGTAATGTCAAGAGGTTAATCTATGCAAAGCAGCTAAAAGATGATCAGGCCAAAGCATTGGAAGACTATAAGAGTCAATTGGATAGAAATGATAGTTATACACGAAAATATTTTAAGGACCTTGGCTATCCTGATGGTCCCTGGCAAGAGTTTTATATGGAGAATAAACACGAGGGTAAGCAGGCTCAGTCACCTGAAACTTCCACTTGGACGTTCCCATGTAATCTGGTCTGATTGACGAGTCATTGCGTGCTTTCTACTTTAACCCAATCGAGTCTGAAGATTAGTCAACCGGTAGTTTGATTTGCGAGTTCGGGCCGCCATCCCCACCGCCTTGGGCTGCCCAACCAGCACCACCATTTGCTTCCCCCGAGTCACTCCGGTGTAGAGCAGATGACGTTCCAGCAGAGTGAAGTGCTGCATGGCCATGGGTATCACCACACAAGGATATTCCGAACCCTGAGTTTTATGGATGGTCGTGGCATAAGCCAAGGAGACTTCATCCAACTCATTGACAGGGTAAAGCACCTCCCGCCCATCAAACTCAATCATCAGCTCGCCCTCTTCAATATCAATGCTTTTTACTTGACCAATGTCGCCATTGAACACTTCCTTGTCATAGTTATTAACGGTTTGAATCACCTTATCCCCCGGTGCATAGGTCCAGCCATACCGGGTAACCCGTGGTAGCGCATTTGGGTTCAATGCTTCCTGTAACGCCACATTACTCAATCAAATCTTCAGAATGCTGTAAACCACCGTCGTTTTGCCCACACCGGGACCACCGGTGATAATGCAAAACTTATTCTGAACCGCCAGTCCAATGGCCCCTTTCTGGGAGTCAGACAGTTGGATGTTATTTTTCTCTTCCACCCAAGGGATGGCTTTATCCATAGCAATGCCTGACCAAGCGGAATTTCCCTTTAGTAATTGTCCCGAAATAAAATCGACATTTCATTTTCCACCTGGTACAGCAGTGTAATTCCATTTTGGCAGAAATTTATCAAATTGAATGCTCATCCTCTCTTTGAAATCAGCGGCGTATTTACGCCCTTTTTCAAAGACCGTATCGATTATTTTCACGACTACTTTCAACCCTGTCGTCGTTTCAGTTTTCTCAATATAGTGCTTTGCTGTCTCGATACTTTCCAGAGGTACACCACTGCTGGCTCTTCTCATGAGGAAATACAAGATGTTCAATTGGATTGTACTTTGAGCAATAGGGTGGATAATGTGCAATAGGGTGGATAATGTGCAATACGATTTTTTAAATTCAATCGATCGGAGAGTGCTTGCAAATCCTCTTTGAACAGGTACGACGATGAACTATTACTACCGCCACCATCACACATAATTAATATCTCATCTTCATTTGGATAGTCTTTCTGTCCATGCTCAAGCCACCAGAGAGCAATGCACTCACAAGAAAATTCAGACGTGTCTTTACTGGTATTTAAATGAACCACTGACTTGTTTTTGCCCAAGTCGTATATCCCATGTGGTATAACTTTGCCATTGCCCTGACTGGGGAAATGTAGAAATTATTTCAGGACAATTACTAAGCACAGCCGACTTATCCGCGAGTAACATTGCAATTTTGCGTAATTGCTGATTTTCAATGATACTCAGTCAAAATTTTAAGCACCCTATACGTCTGCGTTTTCTATGGCCTGAATATCGGGATCAGCCCAAAGTGGATGGCTCATCATCTCCACCAGCTCGAGAAAGCCATCAGACAAAGACTCATTCACAGAGGAGAGAAAAGTAAGAAAAACGAGAAAAACGATTGAAGGGAACTTTCTACCGGGAACCTGCTCCAACTGATAAGTTAACACAGGAGCATATTATGAATGGTACTGGTGGTGTAATTAATCTGCCCCCGGAGAATGTCCTGGGCCCCATGTATGAATCTGATAAGGCATCAGCGGTGCCTGAGTTCACAGAGGCGGCGAGCAAGTTTCTGAAGTCAGCAGAGGTAGGGACGTTTCTTGACAATGCCAAGGATGTTGCTGCCGAACTACTTACCCCCAATGGTCGTCTGGTGGATAGCTGGAACCTTCCCCATCAGCTTACTCCGCTCCACATTGCCTGCCTGGCAAAGGATAAGGTGCTGCTTGAGGCAGTACTTGCTGACCCTCAATGTTCGGACATCATTGATCAATGCACCTCCGCAATTGATGTGGACGAACTGGCAATTACTACAAAGGATGGTAAGAGTATACCTGCCATGAACGCTGACACTCCTTTGCATTTTGCCCTGTTAAACAGCTGGAATGAGGGTGCTTTTATATTAATTCACGAACTGTCAGCTGCTGGAAAAATCAATAATACGGTAAATAATACCGGCGATAGCTTACTAAGCTTGGCCGCCGCGAATGGTAGCCTGGACGTGGTGTCCGAGCTTTGTGACTGTCTCAGGCGAGATTTTCGCCAGGTTTACTACGACGACCATCTGATGCACAGCACAAACAGCCAGAGCAGTCTGCTGCATCTCGCTACACAGCAGCAACATCCGAAGGTCTTTGAGTATCTGCTGGAAAATCAGCTGGACGGCACTGGAAGGTCAACACTGTTGCAGCTGGATAATGACGGGAAGACTCCAGCTGACCTGATTAAGGAGGTATTGCTTGATAAGCGCAGAGTTTTCCTAGAATCGGATGGTAATGTCAAGAGGTTAATCTATGCACAGCAGTTAAAAGATGATCAGGCCAAAGCATTGGAAGACTATGAGAGTCAATTGGATAGAAATGATAGTTATACACGAAAATATTTTAAGGACCTTGGCTATCCTGATGGTCCCTGGCAAGAGTTTTATATGGAGAAAAAACACGAGGGCGAGCAGGATCAGCCACCTGAAACTTCCACTTGGACGCTCCCATGTAATCTGGTCTGATTTCTGAGCTGGCATGGCCACGGACTGCCCAGAAATTTAAAGCACACAATGCAAGGATGCACTAATTGATGTTTGGGAGTTGCTGAATCCTTGGTGTTAAGTGTTTGCTGGAGTGCTTCCAGCTCTTTAAAGAGTGTTCTGGAAATAGCTTAAAAAACGGAAGGGCAGACGTTGGGCTTAAAGGCCGGTCGGATCAGTTTGGAGACCTTTATAAACACTATGTCCAAGCACTGTCCTTTCGGTTTGCCCGTGATGAGAAAGGCTGGCGGTTGCTGGTGACAACGGCTGCGATACGAGGTCATCCGTGTACCCGCCCGGAAGCCAGTGCGATGGGTCTTGATATCAACTCCGACCACCAGGCCCTGGCGTTGATTGACCGCTACGGTAACCCGCTGAACAAATGGACCATTCCCTGTCACACCTATGGCAAAACCTAAGAGCAACGTCTGGCGGTTGGCCAGGATCAACCCGGCTTACACGTCGGTGATAGGGCGGACAAAATTCAGTGGCCAGTATGGCCTGTCGGTGCATCATGGCGCAGCCGTGGCGATAGCCCGACGTTATTTCCAGTTTCAACTGGGTCTTATTGACTTCTTTCAAAATCCGTAACGTCAACCGGGTACTGGAGACAATGCGCTGTTACGTTTCCGGGAAACAACCCGGGTATCAAACAAGGGCTTAATCGCTTGATTCTGCTGATTGGGAGTTAACGTGTTATCCAATACGTCATCCTCCTTTGTCAGCAGATCAAATAACGCCGTTCTAACCTGATCTTCCGTTTGGACCGAACAGCGAGAGCATTTCAGCAAACTTGCAAGCATAGCCCCTGAAGCCTCATCAAGCGATTGATGAGGCGCTATTTCTTCCAGCAATGCTCCGGCATACGCACTTCCGAAGCGGTCTACGATTTACCACCCGTTTATTTTATTCAACAATCGCTAACTTCACTGCCTTCTGGGTATGTATTTCTGTTGTGTCATACAGTGGTATGGTCGTATGGGTCTGTTGAACCAACAAGGCAATTTCAGTACAACCGAGAATTACTGCCTCAGCCCCTTGGTTATGCAGACTGCTAATGATCTTCAAATATTGGTTGCGGGAAGCGTTGTTGATCTGTCCAAGACAGAGTTCCGTGTAAATGACCTGATGGACTACCTCCTGTTCAGTTTCATCCGGAATAACAACGTCTATACCAAACTTGTCCGACAAGCGATTTTTATAAAACGCTTGCTCCATGGTGAAGCGAGTGCCCAATAAACCAACCCGTTTTATACCATCTTTGACAAGAAGCTCGCCGGTTGCATCAGCAATATGCACCAGAGGAATGGCAACGGATTTTTCAACAGCCTCTGCCACTTTATGCATGGTGTTAGTGCAAATTAAAAAGAAATCAGCCCCACCTGCTTCAACAGAACGAGCCGCAGCGGACAGAATCTCTGCTGTTTTATCCCACTCACCCTGGTGCTGAAGCTTCTCAATTTCAGCGAAATCGACACTGTAGAGGGCAACCTTGGCTGAATGTAACCCCCCAAGAGACGTCTTAACGCCTTCATTAATTCCCTTGTAGTAGCTTAGAGTTGACTCCCAACTCATCCCACCAATCAATCCAATCGTTTTCATTATTAATATTTACCGATATAACCAGAGAGGTTCTGCACAAACTCCACAAAAAAACGTATAAAAGTTCGCCCGCAGTCCCGAGAGCCTACCAAATGAGAGAACTGAAACCTCCATCGCGACCTCCGGCAAATTGTAACCTAACTTACTGATATTGAAATACAAAAAAAGTGGAGGACTCGAAGGGCCAATTCCTCCACTTTTTCTAAGAGGATAGAGAAAACGGTAAAAACAGGGGAAAATAGCTTGTTTGTGGGGAGTGTGAAAACTCCATCGGGGTGCTGTTAACCCTTTGTTTACAGATCCTATAAACGACAAAACCCTCACGACAGACATCGTAAGGGTCAAGGTGTATGGCGGTGGCGAGGGAAAAGGCTGCGGAATGTTTTGATAACCAACATTAACAGAACCATTGTACCTTGAAACTATCCATGCAGTGCTTTCAAAGTCCCCTTCGGATCTACCGCAAAAATTCTCAGCAGTGCTTTGGCTGGCCCCATTGGCTGCCGACGCCCTTGCTCCCAGTTTTCCAGAGTCTTTTGCTGACACCTATCAGCAAGGCAAACTTCGCCTGACTCAACCCTAACTTCTCAAGAATCGCTCTTACTTCAACCTCTGGAAACCCAGTCACTCTTGCAGCTGGCTTTTTCGTTCTCGAATATCATCCAGCTCCTGGACGCTGGCCAGCAGCTCATCAAACATTGACTTATCCATCAGACCAGAAGTGGTTGAAATTGACCATTCATAAGGCTATAAGTCACCACCCTAACATTGGCCTGTCTCTTAATGAGCGATTATACAAATGTCCAAAAAGCCAACATTGACTGAACTGAAGAAACAGTTAAGGAAAAAGAACCAGAATGAATTGGTCGAAGAAATTGCCCATCTCTATAAGAAATTTGCCAACATAAAAGAGTTCTACCAAGCCTCATTCTTTAATGACGATTCCGCAGTGTTGGAAAAATACAAAAAGATCGTCAGGGATGAATACATCCCATCGGGGCGTAGGCAATTCCCCTCCATGAGAGCATCCGTTGCCAGGAAAGCGATCTCAGACTACAAAAAAATATCCTGTTCTAATGCTGGCCTTGCCGACATCATGCTCACATTTGTGGAATCTGGCGTCTGGTGCACCCAAGAGTATGGCGACATTGATGAACCTTTTTATTGCAGTATGGAAAGCATGTATGAAAGCGCCATCAAATTCATTGTCAAAGAAGATCTCTTTCATGATTTTGATGACCGTTTGCGTAGCATCTTAAGAGATACTCATGATATGGGCTGGGGCTTCCATGATACGCTATCAGAAACTTATGACACCTATTCCATCAGCGCTGATTGACGAGTCATGACGTGCTTTCTACTTTAACCTAATCGAGTCCAAACTTTTCAGGCAATATCACAAAGAATCCGCTGGCTTCGCTATGGAAAGTAACTCGCTCTACCGATCCTTGCAGATGAACCAGAGGCTGATGGTCGGTGTAGCATTGATGATTTGAAGCAGCTTCCATCAAAGCGTCGTTTATCCGTCAGAGGAATGAAGCCAATCAACAGGATATTAAGTAGCTAACCAAAGCGAATTTAATCAAACGACTACCGATATATTTACTGAAGATGCGGCTCTATCAAAGCTTGCACTTATCAAAAATTCGAACGGTTCCAGCCCATTGGCCTTCGCGCTTTCGATCAGGCTGTCATCGTTATTGTTAATGGCCATCGGATTTCCTTTTCTTTAACCAGGGAAGCGGCATCCACTGCACTTGAATATCTCCGATATCCTTCTATAACTTGTCGTACAATGTATAACAATGTAAGACATATTTAACTTATGGAGAGTGAAAAATGAGGCAGGAAATGCTCAGCGCCCGTATCGATCACGATACCAAGGCTGCCTTTACTAATATCTGCGAAGCCATTGGTTTAAGTACTTCTCAGGCCATTAAGCTCTTTGCCAAGGCGGTCATCAATCACGGTGGCATCCCGTTTGAAGTGCGAGTTCAGCAGCCCAATAAAACCTCGGTGGCGGCAATGAAAGAACTTGATGAAGGCAAAGGCCACAGCGCCGAATCTGTCAGTGCCTTAATGAATGAGCTGACTGATGGCAAGGTAAGTGATGTATAGCCTGGAATATTCCAATCAGTTCAAGATGGACTTTAAAAAGATCACCAAGCTGGCCATTGCAGATATTATTACCGTAGGTCATGTTATTGGTACTCAAACCTGATTTCTCGGAAGGGCTCAGACCACAGCTTTTCAGAGAGGAGAGAGAAAAGTAAGAAAAACGGGGAAATTAGCTTTAAAAACGAAAGGCCACAAACCACAGCATCATGTGTTTAACCCTTTGTTTACAGGTCCTATAAACGACAAAACCCTTACGACAGGTATCGTAAGGGTTAAGGTATATGGCGGACCGGACGGGACTCGAACCCGCGACCTCCGGCGTGACAGGCCGGCATTCTAACCGACTGAACTACCGGTCCGCTATCTAGTTTCTAGTATCCAGATACTAGTTTCTAGTTGGTGGGTGATGACGGGATCGAACCGCCGACCCTCTGCTTGTAAGGCAGATGCTCTCCCAGCTGAGCTAATCACCCAAATTTTTTACTCTGCTTACCTGCTTCTCAACACAGGCATAAAATGGCGGACCGGACGGGACTCGAACCCGCGACCTCCGGCGTGACAGGCCGGCATTCTAACCGACTG
>NZ_JBLYZG010000057.1:0-32013 GCF_049310245.1 Endozoicomonas sp. ALB115
AAGCTGAGCGCATTGAAGCTCTGTTAATGGTGATGACACTGTGCCTGATGGTCTATGCTGCTATCCAGCACAAAATAAGGCACGAGCTGAAGAAACAGAGCCGAGTATTTCCAAACCAGAAAAAGAAGCCCTGCCAGAACCCAACGGCGAGATGGGTGTTTTTCTGTTTCCAGGGAATAAATGTCTTAACGGTCAATAATCAGGAGGAACATGTGGTCGGTTTGAAGGAAAGACAATGTACGATCATGCAGATTTTGGGCAATTTTTACGAGTCGGTGTATTCCTGATAGGGGTGGTGAAAGGCAGATAGATAATTAAAGCAGTGTAAAAAAACAGGCCTTCCAGATAGTTTGTATTTCAGAGTGATGGGGTTGATCAGATCTCTTTTGTTCGCCCTGTAATATGCTGATTTATAATAACTTTTCTTTTAGTGTGCACGAACTATTGTCAAAAAACGCGTCAGTGTGCACGATTTATTATCCCTTTACAAGATTGTATAGCCTTGCAGGATGCGGCGTTTAACTCAGTGAGATCGAGTTTATCAATTCCAACGTCTAAACATGGACTGTGCTGCCATTTCCAACGGCTGAATTTTTGCGAAGCTTCCTGTGGTACTCCCTGCTGCACTTCCTTACACGCTCTGCAAAAGCGGGATCATTCTGGCGGTGCTTTCTTCGGCTCTCCCTCCGGCGCTTCCTTTGGCCCTCCCTTAAGCGTTCTGCGAACTCGGGATCATTCCGGTAACGCTCCCTTTTGCGCTGATTTTGGCGCATGGTGTACATGGGGTCTTTGCGAAGCGCTCTCATGTACTCCCTTCGGCGCTTCCTGTGGCGCTCCAGGAAAACGGGATCTTTGCGACGCTCTCTCATGTACTCCCTTCGGCGCTCAGTGGTAACGGAGTCTCTGTGACATTGTTTCATGCACTCCCTTTTGCAAACCCTTTTGTGCTTAACTCTTGAAGCTTTATCATCAACAATTTCTTTTGCCAGGTTCGTTTGGTTATCACTTGTAGTTTGATTCAGGTTTAGCGGGTCAGCTGCAGTAATTGATGGTAAATCTTGTGGACTGGGGGATAGGACAGGAAGATTGGTTAACTGATCATCTGGACTTGAATGGCTGTCTGGTGTTGGTTCCCTGATCTCAGATTCACTCCCTGATAAGCGTATCTGCTGAATAAACGGAATATTTGGCGGTGTTGAGAATTTATCGGGGTCATTGCCAGAAGGCCAGGGAATATGTTCATCAAGAACTGATTGTGGTATTTCAGGAAGCACTGTGTCGACTGCATAGGAAAGTATTAGAGTTTCAATATCAAATTCATGCAATGAATGAAAAGAGTGAGGATTCTGTTGGTGTATGTCTGACTGAAGATGGTAAAAAGAGCAAGAAGTGCACAGGGGCTGAACAGACCTTCCCTGATAGGTTGAGGGTTGTTCCCTGGTAGCAAATTGATATCTTTGTTCTATTAAATCTAATGAGCCGAAATAAATATCGGTAAAAGCAAGATTGCATGAAGGTGAGCTATTAAAAATATCCATTGAGTTGTTAAATTATTGAATTGTTGAATTAAAGTTCAAGACTATTATTTCTTCTAAAAGTTCCTCTCCAACACAAACAATTCAATATGGAGATGACAAGTGCTTTCCGGGCACTTTGTCACCATTTGAAAGGCGACAGGTATAGCTGGCTCTACACCAACTGACACCAAGATGGCAGCGGAGGGCGTTTGGCAGTCACATATTTTTTATTTTTTTCCAACATGTTTTTCCAATATGGTACATCAGCCTTCAGCCAATTGCCTTCTTCATGGGAAGGGGTTCTCAGCTCAATGCCCACTGCGGCCATCGTATCAAGCTTCATGTGCCAGAGTTCGGGGTAGTGTCTTGCGGGTGCACAGATCCCGGTCCATGGATCAATAATGACGGCTTGATCATTCCAATCGTTAAAATTATCGGGGAACACGCCTTCTACACTGGGCTTCTGGTCCATTACCACAAAGCAATGACTATTCGGCCAGAGGGAGACACGGTAGTAAATCAGTGGACCGGGTTGTTGTGACAGAAAATAACAAACAAGATTGCTTTTTTCGCCACAGTTACCCGCCTTAACTTTTTTAACTTCTGGGATATATTCTTCGAAGTTGTATTTTTTTCTTTTCTGTCGTGATGCATGGATGATGTCATTGACCTCATCTGCATCAGGTAGGCTGGGTGTCCAGGGTTTTATAGCACTTAAATGACCAACCCCAATATTACCAGAGCCTAAAGATGTATGGACATTGGCAAAACGCAAAGCGGCTTGCGCAATGCTTGGTTGTTTGGGAGCTGCTCTGCTGGCCAGCTCATGAACGTGCCGGGATTGTACGAGGTTTTGGAGAGAAGCGGAACGCTGTAAGGGCATGGAAACGACTCCTGATTTTAGGGTATCTGCAAGAAACAGGCCCTAACACAATCGGACTTTCAAGCAGTAAGAATACTACCTATCACTATTAACCTTGGTTTTTTTGACTAGGAATGGCAGGTCAGGTCATAACAGTCTGCGCAGGATACAGACATAATCTGGCTACATGGCGCTCCTTGCTATGAGTTGACAGATCTTTCTGATAATTAAAACTGAAAGGTGAATCAGAGGGACCTGTTTGAAAACAAGTCATAGGAGCCAATAGAGGAGAGAAGCTGTGGATGCCAGCCGTGCCCATTCGGTAAATACGCCAGTTCCAGGTACCAGCGCTCAACCCAGGGAGCTGGAACCACCACCCGATGCCATTGTCCGGCGTCGATCTTGTCAACTATGCGGACAATTTATTGAGTCTCCTCCCTTTATGGTATCCCGTTGTTGCGAACACATGTACCACAATTGCTGCTCTCTCGCGACCAGGGATGTGCTTGGGTGCTCAGGCTGCCGGGCAACTTATGTCAATTTTTACCAGGATACGCAGTTTGCCGAAGAGGTAAAGAAATACGACTGGAGTCTTTTTCAATCAGCGACTCAAGTAGCTGCTGGTAAGCGTGCATCGACCGATTCTGTCATCGATCGCACCAGTGA
This sequence comes from Endozoicomonas sp. ALB115, assembly GCF_049310245.1. NCBI lineage: Bacteria > Pseudomonadati > Pseudomonadota > Gammaproteobacteria > Oceanospirillales > Endozoicomonadaceae > Endozoicomonas > Endozoicomonas sp. ALB115. The sequence continues at coordinate 3,046 of NZ_JBLYZG010000057.1, forward strand.
AGAAACAGGATCACTGGTGGCGATGCCGGGTCCATCCGGGCTATCAGGGTCCCACACTCAGCAATATATTGATGCCGGAAGAGTTTCCCAACGGGAAACGTTTAAGAAAGCGCGATTGGATACTCAGGAAGCGGTGTCATTGCGGGCTGATTATTCTGTCAAACCAGCCATTCTCCCCTCAAATAACCTCGATCTGTACAGCATGGCCGGTACTTTTGCACGTCTTTTTGCCGAGCCCTTCATGCTGGAAGAGATGGAAGCTCTGGCAATGCAGAGTGGGTATCATTTTTTGACACAAATGATGGAGGCCGGTGTGGTGCCTGAATGGCAGGAAATATGCGATAGCAAAGGCCATCTTTGTGGCAAGCAGACGAACATTGACCAGCCTGATGAGACCAATGCGTTTTTTACCGCTATGCAGCATCACCTGGATCAGCTGGCACCGTCCCATCGGCTCTTTGTTACTTTCGTCTGTTCATTCCAGAATAAAATAACGGGTTTGCCACAACAGCTCTCACCAGTGTCACAAATTTTTCGTCACCCATCTGACAATCGTCTGATATGGCTAACTACTACCGATGAGTCAATAGCGAAACATCTCCATGGACACCTGATTTTTGGGGTTTTTGCCAGCGGTACCCAGCTAGTGAAATACCTTCGGTTTCTTATTCTGACCAGTGAAGCTGACCAGGTTATGTTTGTCCGATCGACCAATGAAGGAGAGTCGGATGCCGACGGTCTGGATAACATCAATATCAAGGAGTTTATTCAGCGTTTCCCCCCCAGGGGTATGGGCGTCGGTGGACAGTCAAAAAATTATCGGGGAATTCTTCTGGCCGCTGCCCAGAGCCTTGGCATGCAATGTATTCAAAAAGAGGATGCAAGCAAGGTTGTGCTGCTGGATAAACTGATTGACGGCAAATTTCGCAACGCTCAACTGACGGTCAAGGACCTGATGGCCCGTCTGAACGACCTTGATTATTTCCTGGAGCACGATGAAATCATCAGTTCCGGGCTGAAGCTTTCGCAAATGTCCGGCAGGAAAGAGACCCAGGCAGAAAATATTCGTCTGCAACGGCAAGTGGCCGATTGCGTGAAAAAGATGCATAGTTTACTGGCAACAACAGGCTATATTCAGATTCAGCTGGAACCTTGGGTATTCGCTTTATCTGATGAGATTCTGGTGCTGGCCTGTGATGACGACCAACTGTACCTGGTGAATATGAAAAGAAAATCGGTATCTGTCCAGTGTTCGTCCAGTATCGGTGATATCACTGATTTCTGTCAGGTGTTTATGAGCGGCTGCCATATCAGGGAGGCTTATATTACGCTTTTTCTGCCGAAGCAGACCAAAAACGCCAGCGCTCCTGGTGCGCAGTGATTGCTTGTGAGGCTGTCGGGTGCTATTCCCGAACAGCCTCTCAGATACTCTTAAGAACCAATCACTTCAGCAGTTACACGACGGTTTTGCTGACGGCCTTCGGCGGTATCGTTGCTGGCAACAGGTTTACTCTCACCCATACCCACCGCATCAATACGTCCTGCATCGACACCGTGCGTGTCGATCAGCTGTTGACGGATGATGTCGGCACGACGAACAGACAGCTGTTCATTGTAAGTCGCTTTGCCCTGTGCGTCGGTATGGCCTTCAATACGGATGCGAACGTCCGGGTAACGCTGCAGGAATTCACCCATTTTGGCGATCTGGTCAATGCCTTCCGGATTAATGGTTTCGGAGTCGAAATCAAAATTTACCAGCAGGTCAATGGCTGCCATTGGCTCACAGCCCGTCTGGTCAACGGCAATGCCTGCGGCGGTATTCGGGCACAGGTCGTCCTTGTCCAGTATGCCGTCGTTATCAGCATCAAGAACCGGAGCAGGTTCAACGCTGGCAACCACTTCTTCCTGAACCGGCTCAACCAAGGCAACAGGTTCTGCTGCCTTGGCGACACTGCCGAAAGTCCAGGTCAGGGCGACATTAGCCATGGCTTCTGTCTGGGCGTAATCCAGAGTTCGGACGGCACGGACATCACCACGGATGGCCAGGTTTGGAGTAAATGCCTTTCTCAAACCAAAACCGGCATTCATGCGGGTGTCGTCGTGTTCGGCACCCATCTCATAATCGGCTTCCAGTTCAGAAACACCGGCAACCACGTAAGGGGTCAGGGAACCGTCCCATGGGGTCAGGTCGTAGAATGCGTCCAGACGGAACTCTTTAAGATCTGCATCCGGGCCTGTCTTCTGCTCTGTAGAGTACTGAGAGTAGATGCCTTCAACACTGAAGCGGTCGTTAAGACGATAGCCAATACCGATTTCCGGTGCCAATGCGTTATCCAGGCCGCGATTGCTGTCCAGATCGTTCCAGGCACCACCGACAGTGAATGTCAGCCCTTTATCCACCACCTGTGATGCCATGTCACTGGCAATTACCGAACTGCTGAGGGTTGCGCCAATGGCAATGGCAATCAGTGAGCGTGCGAAACCTTGCACTTTCATAATGTCTTCTCCGTGTGTTGTGTGTCTTTAAGGGCGCATGCGCCAAAAGGGAGAGGAGGTTACGTGATTTTTGCGCTGGAATAAATACTGAGCCCTTATGTGTTTGTACTTGCACCCATAAAGGCCACTAAAGTCACAGGTAGTCCCTGCCCATGGCTCGATAAATCTGGATGGCAAAACCGGTTTCCACCAGGTTTGCGGTGTTAATGCTGCAATGCCCTGAAATCAGCGGTAATTTTCCCTATTTAAAGCCGGATCAGGCTGCTGTAGTTTGCGCTATATCATGCCAATTTTACCCACAGAGATAACAATGACAGGCTACAACGGAATTAAATTGATCGCTGTCGATATGGATGGCACGTTTCTGAATGATAACAAAACGTATAACCGTGAACGTTTTCTGGAGCAGTTCAAGACCCTGAAAGCCCGGGGCATTCGATTTGTCGTGGCCAGTGGCAACCAGTATTACAAGTTGCGCTCCTATTTTGAGGATATTGATGCTGGTGATATTGCCTATGTTGCAGAAAATGGCGGCTATGTACACGACGGGCAGCGGGAGCTGTTTGTTGCGGATATTGCCAGGGAAACCCTGGTCCGTGTCTACCCGTTTCTGGAAAGCCTGCAAGAGGTAACTGCCATTATCTGCGGCCGCAACAGTGCCTATGTTTTGCATACGGCTGATCCTGAAGAAGTAGCCAATGCCCGCAATCATTACCAGCGTCTTGAGCTGATACAAGGCTATCAGGATATCGACGACACAATTCTTAAAATTGCCATCAAAATGTCTCCAGCCAGACACGATACCGTATTGGCTGGGGCTAAAGAGACACTGGGGGATGTGCTGGTGTCAGTCACCAGTGGCCACGAGTGGATTGACCTGATCATTCCCGGTGTTCATAAGGCACATGGTATTCATCTGTTGCAGGAACAGTGGAACATTGCTGACCATGAAGTGGCTGCCTTTGGCGATAGTGGCAATGACCTGGAAATGCTGCAAAAGGCAGGTTTCAGTTTTGCCATGAATAATGCTAATGACACGGTCCGACAGCTTGCCCGTTATTCAGCTCCGGCCAATAATGAAGAGGGCGTTCTTGAGACCATCGACCATATTCTGAACAGTCATCTGCTCAGCCAGACAACTTAGCGCTTATCGGGTTCTTTGAGCGTTATATTTCCCACTGTCTTGTTGATCCTGAGTTTTCTGAATAATCGGTTCAAGTCCCCATATAGTGAATCATCACCCACCTCAACCATCTGGTTGCCATTGTAAGTGAAATATGGGGATGTACTCTCTTTCTTAACCGCTTTGATTTCACCCATTACTTTGTGCTTCGCAGGAGGTGGTGGGTCTTTATCTTCTTTTGGCGGACGTTGTTGATTCAGGGAGCCAAGCGTCTTTATATTCATGTTCCTTTAACACCTTATCACCAACCTCTAAGTTACCTGTAAACTTTAGACTGCGATTGTTGGAAAAAGTTCAAGTCCGGGCAGGCAGTGTGGGTCAACCTGATGGTTACTGAAATGGCAGTCACCGAAAGTGCTGAACACGGACTATTGTTAAGCCCTTGAAAACTCAATTTTCTGCTTTGGACCGGCTTCACAGGTATGCTTGATCATCTGGCATCGTATACTTTTTGCGGAACTAATGTCTCAAAAAAGGTACTAACTATCAGCAGTGGTGTGTTTTGTGAACTTCACAAGCCTTAAGAGCAGTAATAATTTTTGGTAGTGAAGCGATCAACACAGAATCAGTTTATTGCTTTAATTATCAACAAACTACAAGATAATAAATGACAAGGAGGTTAACAATGCTACGACCTGTATCAGATGCATTTATGGGGCACCTATCAAACGTTCCAACTGCCCTGGATCATTCCGGAGTAAGTGACGTTGTCACAGCACCTGTTGTTAAAATCGGTTATTTGGGTCACCAATTCGATCCATACGATAGGTTTTTGACTGATTATTCTATCCAAATTGTGACTACGCCAACGACATTGCCAGTAAATAACAGTGAATTACCATACAGTCCAACGTCATCAGATGCTGCTGGATTTAAACCTGACTCGGCGGGTGAATTGGATGAAGCTTTACGCGCATCCTATAAGAGCACGCAGAACCTGCTTGATCCAGATCATTTCCTGGAAACACCTCTAATACCGCTAGATGATAACACTCACTGCCTGGGACAGAATAACTGTGAAAATGGTTCAGATTCTGCGGAAGATACAATGGATTTATCTTCTGCTAAAAAGACATTACAGATGCCACCGGCAATAATGGATAATAATACAAACGCTGTAGTGGAGAGCAAACCTGTCCGTCAAACCCGTTCGTCTACTCGTTTAAAGTCCAAGAAACCCACTGTAGCCAAAGCTAAAAAATCTAAAGCTATGAAGCCACAGGTAAAAGGGATAGAAATTAACAATCAGTACTATAGTGTTAATAAAATTACTGGTATGAAGACTGAAAGATTCAATAATATTATTGAAGGAGAAAGTAATAAAGAGATTGCCCAGTTGGCAAAAAAAATTAGAGTCAGAGGTAGAAATACTATTTGTGCCAGAAATTCCAGAAAAAGAAAGTCAGATGAAATAGGCATACTTGAATTTCATGTCGATTTGCTGAAGCCTGCCAAAAAATGGCTTAAATCACGGAATGAAAAAATATCCATAGAGCTAAAGCATCTGAATAAAGATATTAAAGCTTTGCAAAAAAAATTAGTGAAAATTTATGGGAGCACTCCATACCTGAAAACCCTTTAGACGGGCATCAACACTGGTGTCCTGGTTTCGTGAAATAACTGAGTTTTTAGCCGCTGACAACGGGGCCAACACGTTTATAGATGAATGCACTGTCGACTTTCCTGTCCTGTTTTCCCAAAAGAGTGCTAATCTGCCGACTTATATTAAGTTATCTATTGATCTCACTACTTTACCGATTGATTAGACAGGTAAAAAATGAAGTTTATAAACCGTTGTGTCATAACCCTGAAGCCAAAAACAGCATTCATCGATTGGGTAACAAGCCTGGATGCCGAGCTACCTCAGACGTGGGACTTCGAAGGTGGTGCTTATCTGTTTGACGAGCATGAATCTGAAGAGAGTCTGTTGGATGGTGTCAGTGAAGAAGCGCACGCCATTCTGGAAAATGAGTTCTCTGTGTGGACCGAGGATGAAGACAAGTGGCCCGGGCCGAGAGACTTTGCCGCCCTGAAGCAACTGTTTACCCTGCATATTGCGGTTGCCGGTTTTGATCTGGGCAAGGAGCCCCTGCTAAGGGCTGATGTTGCTGATCTGCTCTGAAGGCAGATATCGTCTATTTTCAAACAACATCAGGGCAGGGCAATGACCGGTGGCTGTGCCGCACAACCACTGGCCTTCATACTCTTGAAGTATGCAGGTTACCCGCAAAAGTGCAGCAATGATTTTTTCACCGGTGATCTTATCCAGACAGGACGAGTCAGCATAGGCGGGGAGACAGACCAGAGATTGATCCAATGACATAGCTCTACATATGATTTGGCTGAGAGACACAGTTTTGACCAGGGAAATAAAGGCGCTTGGTCAGGGCTCACGCATGAGTATTCTCTTTCATGGAAAAAAGTCAAAATACTACTTTGTCTGGAAACGTCGGATAGAGAAACTTCAAGAGTCAGAACAATCGAAGCTTGAATAAAGCACCGGTTTTCAAAATGGTTGGGGTTTCATAAATCTTCATAAAAAAGACATCGCACTGACATATCTTTCATGCAATTTGTTCGGGTCTTACTCAAAATCATCCTTTCGTTGTTGTTCTTGCTGCTGTGAACAGAGAGGCTCACACACCTGAAAAGGACATTCGATATGCCTGCAAAGTCACCGGTTATTAATGAGTTTGTGTTTAATCACAGTGGGTTGGATACCAATGAATTTATTGAAGTGCTTGGCGATCCATTAACCGACTATTCCAATCTCTGGCTGATTAATGTAGAGGGTGATGTAAGTAGTTCTAATCACGGCAAGGTTGTCCAGGCATTCCAGCTGGGTACTACAAATGACAGTGGTTTCTGGACTATTCAAACCAGTAACCAGTTACAGAATGGATCGCAGACTTTATTGCTGGTGGATGGTTTTTCCGGTTCTGTCGGTCAAGTGTTTAGTGAGAGTCTGTATTCAGCGGAACTGGATTCTGTTGCCGTGTTGGATGATGTTGCTGACTCGGCATTCAGCAACACCGTGTTAGCCCCGGAATACGACGGTATAAGCTATACCGTTGGTGGTGCATCACGGGCAACTGATGGTTTGGATACTGATTCAGCCAATGATTTCGTTCGAAATGATTATTCAGGGGATGGCATTCTTTCTGGTGCTCCTGATGCCGAAGATGGTGAAGCTGTAAATACCCCCAATAAGCCCAATCAGGTGGTCGGAGATGGTCAACAGAATAGTCCGGTTCCGGTTAAAGCCATTTATGAAATACAGGGCGCTGGTCATACATCTGCGTTCGCTGGTCAGGTCGTCGCTACCGCAGGTATCGTAACAGCTTTAGAGAGTAATGGTTTTTATCTTCAGGGGCCGGAAGATGGTGATATTGCAACATCGGATGCTCTATTTGTTTTTACCGACTCGATGCCATCAGTGGCGGTTGGTGATGATATCTCCCTGGCGGGGACCGTCAGTGAATACACACGCGGAGGTAGCAGTTCCGGCAACCTCTCTATCACTCAATTAAGTAACATCAGTGAATTAACCGTCAACAGTGCTGGTAATGACTTACCCAATACCGTCGTTATTGGTGAAAATGGACGTCAACTTCCTACTGATAATGTGGACGATGATGCCTTAACCAGTTTTGACCCTGAAACCGACGGTATCGACTTCTTTGAAAGCCTTGAAGGCATGAGAGTTACCGTTAAAGATGCAGTTGCTGTTTCTCCCACCAATAAATACGGTGAGATTTTCACGGTTGCTGACCAGGGTAAGAATGCATCCGGTATGAATGATCGTGGTGGTATTGCACTGGGGCAGACTGACTTGAATCCAGAGCGGGTTCAGATTCAGCTTGATAGAGATCTACTGCCTGATGATTTTTCTGCCCGGGTGAATGTTGCTGATTCTCTGGGTGATGTGACCGGTGTTATGAGTTATGCCTATGGCAATTACGAAGTTAAGGCGACGGAAATATTCACCGTCACCGATGGTGGGCTTGATAAAGACATGACACAGCTGAAGGGCGAAGGTAATGAACTGACTGTTGCCAGTTACAACGTCAAGAATCTTGACGCTAATGACGACATCAGTCGTTTTAAAACCCTGGCCAGTCAGATTACTCAAAACCTCAGTTCACCGGATATCCTGGCTCTGCAGGAAATCCAGGATAATGACGGCGCTACAGACAGCGGTGACCCGTCAGCGGATATGACCTGGCAGAAGCTGATTGATGCCATCACCAATGCCGGAGGTCCTGTTTATGAGTATGTGCAGGTTGATCCTGAAAATAATGCTGACGGAGGTCAGCCTGGGGGCAACATTCGAGTCGGTTACCTCTATAATCCGGACAGAGTCGATTATGTAGCTCAGTCTGCTCATCGTCTTGATGCTCCGGCGTTTGCTGGAACCCGCAAACCGCTTCATGCCCAGTTCGAATTCAATGGCGAAACGGTTGATCTGGTTAATGTTCACTTGTCGTCTAAATACGGTAGCACCCCCATCTATGGAGTGGAGCAACCATTTGTCAACGCAGGTTACCAGGAGCGTATGGATCAGGCACAGGCAATCAATGATTATGTCGATACCCTGATGGTCAATGATCCGGATGCCAATGTCATGGTTCTGGGCGATTTCAACGCTTTCCAGTGGGAAGGTCCGGCGGATGTCATTGAAGGCCGGGGCGATGACAATGTCATGACCAACCTGATCGATGAGTTGGATGATGGGGCTGTCCATACCTATAACTTTCAGGGAAACGCTCAGGTTCTGGATCAAATTCTGGTGAGCAACAACCTGGCTGATTCCGCCGAAGTGGATATTGTGCACATCAATAGTGAGTTTGCTGATCAGGCCAGCGACCATGACCCGTTACTTGCCAAAGTCACCATTGGTGAGTCGGCAAATGAGGTCTATACCCTGCAGATTCTGCATGCTTCGGATCTTGAAGGTGGTGTTGAAGGCATTCCCCGGGCAGCTAACTTTGCCGCTATTGTGGATGCCCTTGAAGATACCCACAGCAATAGCATCACGTTATCTGCCGGTGATAACTTCCTGACCGGACCTTTCTTTTCGGCAGCGGAAGATCGTGGCGTCTTTCGGGATAATGGTGTGTTCAACGATTTCTATAACCAGTTGTTCCAGCTGACTGGCGATGAAATGTATGAAGGCCTTCGCGAAGGTGGCGGACGTGTTGATATTTCCATCATGAACGCCATTGGCTTTGATGCTGCTGCATTGGGTAATCATGAATTCGATATGGGTACTGCCATTCTTGGTGATTTGATGGTGCCTCAGTACAAAGGTGATGGACTGGGTGACGACCGCTGGGTCGGTACCCTGTTTCCTTACCTGAGTGCAAACCTCGATTTCAGCCAGGATGCCAGGCTGGCAGATCTGTACACCGACGACATTCTTCCTGCACAGAATTTTGCCACCGGTCCTGTTTCCTCTGCCAGCCAGCAATCAACTCCGAAGATTGCGCCTGCCACCATACTGGAAGAGGGTGGCCAAAAAATTGGTGTGGTCGGTGCCACCACACCATTGTTGGCGCAGATCTCTTCACCGGGAAACACGGCTGTCAAAGGGGATGCTGCTACAGATGATATGGCTGCTCTGGCCGATATACTGCAACCGGTCATTGATCAGTTGATGGATCAGGGCGTGAATAAAATCATCCTGGTTTCACACCTTCAGCAAATTGCCCTGGAAAAAGCACTTGTTCAGCATCTCAGTGGCGTAGATGTTGTGATCGCTGGAGGCTCCGACACATTGCAGGCGGATGAAACCGATGTGCTTAATGATGGCGATGTCGCCGCAGAAGATTATCCCTTCACCACGACCAATAAAGACGGTGATCCCGCTGTCATCGTCAGTACAGACGGTCAGTACAGCTATGTTGGCAGACTGGTTATTGATTTTGATGCAGATGGAAAGATCATTCTGGACGACAATGGCGATGCAACTGACGTCAACGAAAGTGGGGCCTTTGCAACCACCGATGAGCAGGTAAAACAACTTTGGGGTGAAGAGGATGCCTTTGCAGAAGGTACCCGGGGTGACCTGGTTAAGGATTTGACCTATGCCGTGCAGGACATAGTCAACGAGAAAGACAGCAATATTCTTGGCAAAACGGCTGTGTATCTTGAAGGTCGAAGAGAATCCGTCAGAACTGAAGAAACCAATATGGGGAATCTTACTGCAGATGCCAACCTTGCAGCCGCTCAGGGCTACGACAGCAGTGTAATGGTTTCTATCAAAAACGGCGGTGGTATTCGAGCTCCGATTGGTGCCATTGAACCGGATTCAGAAGGTGGTTACAGCGAGCAGCCGCCAGCGGCTAACCCATTGTCGGGTAAGCAGGCTGGTGAAATTTCACAGCTGGACGTTGAAAACGCTCTGAAATTCAACAACGGCCTGACGTTAATGACCCTGACAGCAGAACAGTTGCTGGCTGTTCTGGAGCATGGCGTGGCAGCATCCGGGCCTGGCACAACCCCGGGACAGTTTGCCCAGGTGAGTGGTATCAGTTTCAGTTTTGATGCCTCACTGGCCTCCGGTGAACGTATACGTTCGGCAGCACTGGTCAATGAGAATGGTGAGTTGTTGCAGACTCTGGTGGAAAACGGTGAGTTAGCCGTACCATCCGATATGGCCATTCGCATTGTGACCCTGAACTTCCTTGCTGGTGGTGGCGACGGCTATCCATTCCAGGCAGGAACCGATGTCGTACAACTGGGAGATGTGCTTACGGACAAAGGGCTTGCTGATTTTGCCGCTCCCGGTAGCGAGCAGGATGCACTGGCTGAGTATCTGCTGGCTCACTATTCTGACAACCCTTATCAGGGTGCTGAAACGAACCCTGCTGACGATACGCGGATTCAAAACCTGGCTGTTCGGCAGGATTCTGTACTGCAGGAGCAGACGACAGAACCTGTTGATTCCATCGACGATCATGGTGATGGGGAGCTGGTCGGTGGTAATGGGGATGACATCCTGAATGGTGCAGCGGGGGATGACTGGCTTGATGGCCAGGCAGGTAATGATCACTTAATCGGTGGTTACGGTGACGACCAGCTTTATGGTCGCGATGGTCATGACCGACTGCAGGGCGATCATGGCAATGACTGGCTCAATGGAGGTAAGGGCGCTGATGATTTGCAGGGTGGGGCGCACAATGACTTCCTGTTTGGTGGCGCTGGTAAGGACCGTCTGGACGGTGGTTTCGGCAATGATGAGCTGTATGGCGGCAAAGGCCATGACTACCTGAAAGGTGATCACGGTCACGATGTGCTGATGGGAGGTAACGGTAAGGACCAACTGCTTGGTGGCAGTCATAACGACTGGCTGGAAGGTGGCAATGGTGCCGATCGATTATCCGGCGGCAGTGGTCATGATTACCTGGCCGGTGGTTCTGGTAACGACTGGTTACTGGGCGGATCTGGTGGTGATCAGTTTGCCTTTGAAAATAATAGTGGTCACGATGTGATCCGGGATTTCGAAGCAGGCAGCGATACTATCCTGTTAAATGGTCTGGGTTTTGATTCTCTTGATGCGGTTCGGGATGCCTCAACCCAACAGGGCAGAAATCTTCTGGTGGATTTGGGCAGCAACAGCAGTCTTACCTTGATTGGTGTCAGCCTGGATCAACTGAATGATCACAATGTGCAGTGGGATGATCAGCTGGTGTAAACACTGCTGAGAAAACCTGAAAGGCCGGTGTTGATCACCGGCTTTTTTGTGCCATTGTTCTGTAACAAATTTCTGAAACAATGTCGTAAAAGCTGTAAAACAAAAACATCACAGGGTGTGACCGTTGTTGAATAATCAGGCGACTGCTCTTTCGGAACGAGATTTTTCGAAACAAGAGCTCCCGGAAAAAGCACTATCTACCATCAAGCGTCAACTGGCATCCGTTCTGGGGTTCAGTTTTTTTCTGAATATCCTCCTGTTAACGGTGCCGCTCTATATGCTGCAAGTGTATGACCGGGTTTTGACCGCCGGGAGTGTACCTACGCTTATTGCGCTGAGTGTCGTTGCTGTTGGTTTGATACTGATGGCGAGCTTGCTGGACTGGATACGCTCACGCTTGCTGGTCCGGCTTGCCGGATTAATGGAACAGGCTCTTGAAGCACCGTTGTTAAAGCAGTTATTGCAATCCAGTGGCGTGGTAAAGCGGGAAAAACTAAAAGACCTTGAAAGAGTAACTGGATTTATTTCTGGTCAGGGGGTGCTTGCAGTATGCGATGCGCCATGGATTCCGGTTTATTTGATCGTCATCGCCATGCTGCATCCGGCATTGGGGATTGTCGCGACGATAGGCGCGTTGATTCTGGCGATGGTTGCCTTCTTGTCTGATCGCATGACCCGGGGGCTTATGGCAGAAGCGAGTGCTCGACACCAGCAATCATCCCGTTTTGCTGAGCAGGCGCTGGACAATGTTGAAGTATGCCGGGCATTAGGTATGGGCGATGGTCTGGTCCGCCATTGGCTGGCCAGACGTGAGCGTGGCAGTGTCAGACACTTCAGAGCCAGTGATCTGGGCGGCAATTTTCAGGCGTTGGGAAAATTTCTCAGACCGTTGTTGCAGGTTGCGATGCTGGCAACAGGCGCACTGCTGGTCCTTAATCAAATGATGACAGCGGGTGCCATGGTCGCCAGCTCAATTCTTTTAGGCCGGGCACTGGCACCTCTGGAAATGGTCATTGGTCAGTCCGGAAATATTCGTCAGGTACGGACCGCCTGGACGAGTATCAATCAGTTTTTCTCAAATCTGCATAACAACATTCAGGCCATGTCCCTGCCCAGACCGAATGGGTACCTGCAGATTGAAAAGTTGGTAGCCAGTGTGCCTGACGGTGAAAAGCCGGTGATAAAAGGCATTGGCTTTGCTTTGGAGGCCGGTGAGAGCCTTGCAGTGGTTGGGCCAAGTGCCTCTGGTAAAAGTACCCTGGCCCGATTGCTGGTTGGCGTCTGGGAGCCGACAAGTGGTGCAGCCAGACTGGACGGTGTGGATATCAGTCGCTGGAACCGTGCTGAAGTGGGGCAGTGGTTGGGATACCTGCCTCAGGGTGTTGAACTGTTTCCGGGCACCATAAAAGACAACATTGCCCGCTTTGGAAATGTGGACTCTGAGGCAGTAGTTAAGGCTGCCAGGCTGGCAGATATGCACTCTCTGATTTTAAGTTTGCCCGATGGTTATGATACCCGGGTTGAAACAGAAGGCGGTGTGCATTTATCCGGCGGTCAACGACAACGCCTTGGGCTTGCAAGAGCATTATACGGGCAGCCCTCACTGGTTGTTCTGGATGAGCCGGATGCCAGTCTTGATCAGGATGGTGTGCAGGCATTAATGGCTACAGTTCGCAAACTGCACGAACAAAAAGTAACCCTGGTGATGGTGACCCATCGCCCCCAGTTGCTGCACTGTGTCGATAAGGTATTGGTGTTGAACCACGGGTGTATTGAACGATTTGGTGATGCTAAACGTGCCATAAAACCTGCAATGCGAGAGGTAACTGCCTGATGGATATCAATCCTCTTGAGACAGCCAGTCGATTCTATCGTCGCATCGGAATATTGGTCGTGATAATGACATTCGGTGTTTTTTTCGGATGGAGCTTTCTGGCTGTGATGGACAGCGCTGTACTGGTCAGTGGCAAGGTAACGGTGCATAGTCAGCGCAAAGCGATACAAAGTCTGCAGCCGGGGCGGGTACAACAGATTCTGGTTACTGACGGTGACCTGGTGCAAACCGGGGATGTGCTGGTCAGGTTGGACGAAACCCGCGCTGAAGCAGGGCTTGCCATTCTGGAAGACAGTTTATTTTATGCCAGGGCCACAGAAACCAGGCTTCAGGCAGAGTTGGTAAACGACAAAGTTGTTGTTTATACCAATGAACTGACTAAGCAGTCTGAACAGGCTGACCGGTTTAAAGACACGTTACGGTTACAGGGTCGGTTATTCAGTGAGCGTCAGGAGTCTCACTTCGGTCAGATCAGGATGGTGCGCCAGCGAATTGAAAAAATTCAGCAGAAGATTGCCGGTATGCAGGGCATGAAATCGGCAGCAGGTCGTCGCCTGGCTGTGGTGAAGGATGAACTGTCCGGTTATCAACAACTTTATGGTCAGGGCTTTGTTCAGAAAACGGTTGTGAATGCATCCTTAAAAGAAGAAGCGGATCTTGATGGTCAGGTGAGCGATTATCTGGCAGATATTGCCGAAGCGGAAAAATCCATCACGGAAGCAGAGCTGGAAATTCTGCAGCTGAAACAGGAACGGCAGGAACGACTGGTTAATGACCTGAACAGTACCCGAGCCCAGATTAACGATTTGGTCGAACGCACCCGGGCGTCCCGTTATATGCTGGAGCACCTTGAAGTGCGCGCACCGGCAGAAGGTATCATTGTTGATCGACAGGTTCATACCATTGGTGGCGTAGTGCAGGCGGGTGAGGTCTTAATGGAATTGGTTCCAAAAAGGGATGCCCTGATCATAGAAGCCAGAATGAATACTCTGGATGTGGATCGCGTCGTGGTGGGGCAGTCTGCGCGGGTTCAGCTCACGGCTTTTCCGCAACGAACGACGCCTGCCCTCAATGGCAATGTCATCTATGCCTCTGCAGATAGTCTGGTCGATGACGTTTCCAGAGAGCCCTATTATCTGGTGCATATTGAAGTGGGTAAAGATGAAATAGAACGACTGGGTGACAAGAGTTTGCTGCCGGGAATGCCCGCAGATGTGATGATTACAACAGGTTCCAGAACGGCATTTGAATATTTGTCGCAACCTTTGCGTGATTCTATGAATAAGGCATGGCGAGAATCGTGATTCCGTCTGACAGAACCATTGATAGCATAGCGACGGCAGCACTTCGTTCAAGCCCTGAGCATGTGGTAGATGGTGTGAGAGATACTGGAATGGGGAGATATGGTTGTGATCAGGAATTAACCACAACCATACAGTCAAAGGAAAATTAATTTTCTCTTCTTTCAGCAAGCTCTTCCATTCTGGCCTGTAGCTCTTCCTGCTTTGTAGGAACCGTAATAGCGTCCAGTGCTTCTCTGGTACTCATCGCATTCACCATATTCATAACAGGCATTGATACCGGTTTTTCCATGCCATGTCTTTCCATGGCCTGAGCAGCATAGTCCCGATCCGCTGAAGCATTGGCGCTGAAAAGAATGACAGAAGAAGATACGATGGCAGATAGTGTCTTTTTCATGGTTGTTCTCCGTTGATAGTAAGCAGACGACCTATTCCCAGCCCCTGTTAAGTAGCTAACCATATGAAATCAAATATTTCTGACTCCTTGTTCAGGCACTCCCGGCAACTGCTCCTGCGTTGCTCTAGCTCCTGCATCCATGCAGTCGTGCTTCGTTACAACTCCGGTCACATAGCTACGGCTATGCTTCCTCCGTTGTGCCTCGCATAGCACCTGCCCAAGTAGCCAGAAATATTTGATTCCATATGGCCAGTTACTTATTAAGAGGTTAAGCAATAGTGAAGATGTATAGCGACCAAAGAGCAGAAAAGTGAAAGAGTGTCGGGATAGTTAATGACAATAAGCGGCAAATAATCGTTTTTTTTTAACTGTCACTTTTCCAGCACTGTTCTGATTTATCCGTTATTCTTGTGGACTTTTTTTGTTGGACAAAAGGCATGATCGAAGCGCCTGCGGAACAACTTGATATTATCTATCAGGATCAATGGCTGGTGGCTATCAACAAACCCTCCGGCTTGCTGGTGCACCGCTCCATGATTGATCGTCATGAAACCCGCTTTGCCATTCAGCTATTGAGGGATCAGATCGGTCAACCTGTGTTTCCCCTTCACCGGCTGGATAAACCAACGTCTGGAGTGCTTGTGTTTGCCCTGTCGTCCGAAGTTGCCAAACGGGCAGGTGAGCAGTTTCAGGAAGGCCGGATCAGTAAAATCTATCATGCCATTGTCAGGGGCTATGTGCCCCAGTCCGGTGTGATTGACCACCCGTTGAAGGAAAAACTGGATAATATAGCCGATCGCAAGGCACGTCAGGATAAACCTGCCCAGGAAGCGGTCACCGAATATCATCGGCTGGCGACGGTTGAGCTGCCAATAGCCATTGATCGATACCCATGCAGCCGCTATTCGCTGGTGGAGGCAAAGCCCAAAACCGGTCGCAAGCACCAGATTCGTCGGCATATGAAGCATATTGCCCATCCTGTTATTGGTGATGCAAAACACGGCAAGGGAAACCATAATCGGTATTTTGCCGAGAACTTTGCTGCGAACCGATTACTGTTGCACTGTTCTGTCATGGCAATGAACCACCCGGTTACCGGTAAGCCCATCGCTTTTTATGCGCCGATGGATAGTGTTTTTGATCAACTTTTGCAGCGATTTGGCTGGACAATGCCAAATCCCACGGTATAAATGCCCTTTTTGTCGGATTGAGGTATACCAATGAAAAACATCATGTCTGGAATGCTGGTGTCGCTGGCAATTTTTCTGGCTGGTTGTGCATCCACCCAGGAGTCACAGCAGGCTAATGCAGAAAAGCCGGAAGCCGTCGTAACCCGTCAGTTTACCGGTTCCACCATGACCCCGGATCCCGTTATGCAGCAGGTGATGGCGTTGAGCCAGGCAGGTGTCCTGAAGGATGTTCGCATGACCCGCTCTATTCCTGCCCAGATCACCGCAACCGGACCTGAGAATGTTCTGGCCTGTATCGCTACGGAAGGGAGCCGCTGGCTGGAAGAGCACCAGGAGTGTGAGTTCATGGCAGAAGAAACCTGCACACAGCTGGGCGGTGAATTCAACCCTTGCGCATCATCCTGTCGAAATGATCCGGACGCCATGGTGTGCAATTTGATGTGTGTTCAAGTCTGTAAGTTTTAATCCATCGATCTCGCAAAGTCATCTGGTTGGTTTTGCGAGCGACCTTTCTCTTTCCTTAAATTTCCCCTTGAAGTGTTTGTCTGACCTCCATCCTGCTGATGGATAGGTGTTTTTACGAGTTTGATTAAATATTATCCAATAAATATCCTATTTATGAGTTTTTCTTAAATTTCTGAATTTAATGGGTAATAATTAAAGCTGCGGTTTGTTTCTCAGCATTGTACCCGATAAATACCTATTATATTTTTAGTCGTATTGTATGAAAACACTGCAGCATTTATCCGGTTATGTCTTCAGCAGTTATCAGCTGGGTCTGTTCAGGCAACTGGGAGAGTTCAGAGGCCGCCAGCTGGTCTCTATTCGTCAGCAGCCGGAGGTTCTGGATACGCTCCGTCAGGTTGCGGTACTGGAGTCTGTGGAATACAGCAGCCGGTTGGATGGCATTGTCGCTTCCAGAGAGCTGGTTCGTAAGCTGGTGCACCGGGAATACCGTCCGACTGTACCGGTTGAGAGGCAGGTTGCCGGCTACCGCGATGGCCTGGAGATGGTGGTTGAGCCGGGCGAACACATGACCCTGTCGGTTAGCCTTATCCGCCAGCTGCATGCCATGTTATATGCCCATGTGCCCCACGAAGGCGGACGCTGGCGGGTTACCAATAAAGAGATTGTTGAGCGGGACAGCAAGGGGCAGAGAATCGGTGTTCTATATCGAACCATGCCCGCCAGGGCCATTGCCGGGGCCATGGAAGAGCTGGTTGCCTATTACCATGAAGGGCTTCAGCACCAGGTTGAGCCGCTGTTACTGATACCAACGGTTGTCCTGGATTTTCTCTGTATTCATCCTTTCAGCGATGGCAATGCCCGTATCGCCTGGTTGATCATGGCGATGATGCTGGCGCTTAACGGTTATCAGGTGGCCCAGCTGATGAGCCTGGAGCGGGTTCTGGTAAAGCATGAACAGGCCTATAAAAGGGCGTTACAGCTGAGTGTAAAAGGCTGGCATGAAGGGCAGCACAATCCGATGCCATGGATCGATTTTTTCCTGAATACCCTGATTCGGGCTTACGATGAACTGGAAGATAAAATTCATACTCTGCAGTGGCAGGGCAGTCGTGCGCCCAAATCGCAGCTGGTAAAGATGGCCATTGAGCAGACCAGTCATGCTTTTTCCATTGCGGATATCTGCCTGCAAATCCCCACGGTCAGTCGGGAACTGGTCAAAAAGGTGGTTCAGCAGATGCGCGTTGAAGGCTTGCTGGAACCAGTAGGCAGAGGGCGTGGTGCCCAGTGGCAAAAGTGTAATCCCTGACCGGGCAGCGCGAAAACGGCGAATCAGTAAAGAAGTCATCTCTTATAAGCGAGGTGGCTTCTATGCCTGTTCCTGATCTGAACGTCTAAAGCTCCTCTTTTTCAAACACAAAGATGCCGTCCTGCAAGTAAACCCGTCCTCCATCATATCGAGCAGCATGCCAGTCTATTATTGAGCCGTAGTTGGTTTGCAGGTATTGATAAAGTGCAACATTATTTTGGTCAGCAAGGTAATGAATGAGCGTTTTTCCGGAACATTTGTCCTGATGATTGGGATTTGCACCACATTTAATCAGTAAATCAACAACCGGGAACTGATCTTCCTTGACAGGGTTATGTTGGCTTACAAAAAAAAGAAGGCTATTTAACCCCCCATTGCATGTTTCTGCATTGAGAACGGCGGGCAGGCTGCTCCGTTCGATACGTTGAAGTATTAGTTTAAGCGTTTCTATCGTCCCGTACTGGCAAGCAAAATGAATGGCTGTTCTACCACTTCCCTCATGTATTAAGACAGAGGCACCATTTTCAAGTAAAAAACTGATCATCTGAAGGTCATTATTACAGATCGCAACATGTAACGGTGTTTGTCCTAAATGATTTTGTTGATTTAAATCACTGTTAAAAAGTTGGGGTAAGGCATTTTTCCATAATTGAGCCACTGGCAGTTTTTCATGCACCGCTGCCATGTGTAAAAGAGCATCCCCATCTTTATCAGGATATTCCCTAATTAAGGTCAGTAGCTGTAACTGAGTGTTTGCAGGTAATTTAGGTGGGCATTCAGCGGGATATAAAGCTCTTTGGGGTAAAGTACGCTGGTGAGATTCATTCCTCTCGACTTGATGGCAGGATGTCGTAATTTTTGCCAGTCGCTCTTCCAGACCTGCACCACTATTGGCAGCACTGCCTGCACCACTATTGGCAGCACTGGCAGGGGGATATGTCTTTTCGTAAGAGGGAGCAGATGAGAGCGGTTTTGCATTGGTATCCAAAATATCCTCCTCAATTTTAGACACGTTAAAACCGTTTAGACCAATACCAGAGTCGATAGTTTCAGAAGGTGTGATTATAAGTAGTTAACCAAATGAAATCGTATTTTCTGTTTTCCCGGATCAGCACCTTAACCGGAGCTGACCCGGGGAGCTTTTAAAGCATCCGATGCAGAACATCATGCTCAGGCTTATCGAAGTAACGATGTTTAATGGTGGCCAGAATGTGCAGTACCACAATGCCCAACAGAACATAGGGAATAATGACGTGGATATCGTGGAGTCGGCCCGCCAGCTCAGGATTCTTTTCTAGGAAGCTGGGCATGACCAGGTTGAACAGCGGCACCTTACGACCGGCAGCGTCAGACATCAGGTAGCCACTCACCGGTACCAGGAACATAAAGAGGTAGAGGAGCCAGTGCACCAGTGTTCCCAGTTTTTTCTGATAAGTCGGCATGCTGTCCGGTAGTTTTGGAATCTTGCTGGCCCAGCGAATCACCAGACGGGCGAACAACAGGAAGATCACCAGAACACCGAAGGATTTATGTAAGTGGTAAATGTCGTATTTATAGCTGACGTTGTCTTCCAGGCCGACCATATACCAGCCAGCACCAATGATGCCCAAAATAAGAAGACCGACAGTCCAGTGCATCAGGCGCATGAGTACGGGGTATTTATCAGAGTTGCTCATCGGTTTGCCCTGCTTTTTTTAGTTAATGGATATCATAATTTATTATAGTGTTTTGGTGCTATATGAATTCATAGAGGTTGTCTCAAAGCGTAACCGTTGCTGAAAAATCCTGGTTGAGTCTTTTCGCTTCAGGCAAGGAACTTTGTGATGGCAATCCGAGACTAACGAGTAGGCAGATAAAGTTAGATCTTTGCTTATGAATATTGTCTCAACAACACCATTGCAAGCGTGTCGTGACGTTTCAGAAAACGCTTTTGACCAGTCCATTGATAAGCCTGATGATGCCAAACAGTTCAGAGGATTTGGTGCTGTCCTCAGATCCGGGGTCACGTCTATATTGCAACGGGCCGGGGCGGATGACCAACTCTGGCTCCGACAGGCACAGGAAGGGGGCAATCGCCTCATGACTCGCCTGATGTCTGCGGTACCTGTTGTTTATTCCTTACTGATCATCAATAGCCTGCCCACTGCTAACGGGTGTGAATGGGGGCCTTCAGGTTCACGAAATGGAACACTGTCGGCGAATCCTCACCTGGGTTTTCCTGAGCCGGAAGTGGAGTGGGCCGATGGGGCAAGTGATGTTGTATTGTATGGTGGCTGTGCGACGCTGCTTGCCAGCCACATTGCCAGATTCGTAGCGCGGCTGTATTCCGGTAAACAGTCAAGTGAGCAGGTGCCGGAACCGGGTCGTATGGAAAATAATTTCAAGGAGCTGGCGAAAAAAATGTTCCGTACAGAGGCCAGTGAAGTGGTGAAATCCCTGGTCTTGGTGGCAAGTGTCGCCGGTATTGTTGATTATATGAAAATGAAAATTGATAGAGAACGTCCCTATGTCCTGAATCCTGACTATATCCATGGAAATCTGTGTATGGATCCGGATGATTTCAAGGCCATGCCCTCGGGGCATGCGTCAGTTTCGGCTATTGCCTGGTCGCAGGTTGTCCTTAACATTATAGATACTGCGGCGATGTCTTCCCCCGCCTTCAAGCGCTTGCTGTCAAAAATGGCAGTCTTCTCAAACCAGCCGCTTTCTTCACCGGCCGGGAAGCGACTTATTGCCTTTGCGGGTGCCATGGGTTTTGGAGCCCTGGCTGGGGCACTAAGGGTTCTGGCGGCCAAACATGATGTTATTGATGTGTCCGTCGGCGCGGGTATAGGCATCATTGCCGCTGCTTGCTCCCCATATATTCGCAGTGGGGTTTTTAACCATGGCGCTGTAGTGGATAAAAATACCGGATATTACTATGACGATGACGTGTATAGTCGAGCTGTTGAAGCAGAGGGGCCGATGCAGGATAGGGATAATCAAGAGGCAGAGGCGATGATGTGATGGGATTAATAATACCATCATCATGAACGTTGGAAGGCTGGCAAATTTCAGGAGCCAGAAAATTATATGAACCGATGAAAGCGGATCACAATGCACCTTGCGACCCGCCCCCGTCTGATGCCAACAGATGTTCTTAGGGTAGACATTAAGCGTCTACTCCCCTCTTCGGGAAGTTAAAGATGGAACCACGAAGGACACGAAGAGCACAAAGAAGAGATTTTCTTTTCCTTCGTGCTCTTCGTGTCCTTCGTGGTTCCATTCAAAAGCCATTGAAAATGGAGGGGTAAGCTTAATGTCCACCCTAAGAACAGATGTTAAGGAATTGTCTTTTAATAAGTTCCCGATTTCCGTTCACCCTGAGCTTGTCGAAGGGTCGTGCCACCGAACTTCGACAAGCTCAGTCCGAACGGAGTCAGGCAATGAAAATAGGGAAGTTATTTCCAGACAACTCCTAAGGGCAAATCACCCTTCCAGCTTACTGGCGATGCTCTCAACCGCTGCCGGATACTGCACATCGATGTCTTCATTGGAACCAACGCTCAGACCGAGATCCCTGACCAGACCATCTTTCAAACCATAAACCCAGCTGTTTACGGTCAGTTTCTGGCCGCGATCCCAGGCATCCTGAACGATGGTTGTCTGACAAACGTTCAGCACCTGCTCCAGAACGTTCAGTTCACACATTCTCTGAAACTGCTCATCATCACTGCCAGCATTCTCTAGCAGTTCAGTGTGCTTTTTCTTAACGTCCTGCACATGCCTGAGCCAGTTATCGATCAGCCCCAGTTTGGAGTTGTTCATGGCTTCGCGCACACCGCCACAGCCGTAATGCCCCGTCACAATAATGTGCTCTACCTTCAGGTAGTCCACAGCATATTGGAGGACTGACAGACAGTTCAGGTCGGTATGAACCACCACATTGGCCACGTTTCGGTGCACAAACAGTTCGCCCGGAAGGAGGCCGACGATTTCGTTGGCAGGGACCCGACTGTCGGCACACCCGATCCAGAGATACTTGGGTGCCTGCTGCTCAGAGAGTTGTTCAAAAAAGCCGGGCTTTTCTTCACGAATGGACTTGGACCATTGGTTATTGTTTTCAAGGAGGTTTGCCAGACTGGACATAGTTTCCTGATCCATATTTCGGTTCCATAACTGGAAAATGTTATAGCAACTCCGCTCTGGCAAAACCAGTACTCAAATGTAAGAGGTTTGTAACCGGGGCATGCGGTGGTGATGTTCCAGATTAGTGCAAGCTCTGGGATGCAGCGGATGTAGCTGCACCGTTGTTGCTATCTCTGAAGTTTTCTTACGGGCTTAAACAGGCAAGGTATTTGTCCGCCAGAATAAGCTAACACTAGTAAATTCAGCTGGTTATCAAGTTTTCTGGTATTTGGCATGTTTTCTGCTGAACCACCGGCAGTCGATCTCTGTGCGTTGACTGATACCGGAAAAGAGTGATGCCTGATTACGGTGATCACAGTTCAAGGCAGAGAGGTCAGTTATCCAGGGGAGGGGAATAATGAAGTGGTTCAAGCCTTTTAAGAAGGCATCGGTTCAGCAGGCTGCCAAGTTAGGTAAGGTTGCTGCCATCAGTGC
Organism: Endozoicomonas sp. ALB115; assembly: GCF_049310245.1. Lineage (NCBI taxonomy): Bacteria > Pseudomonadati > Pseudomonadota > Gammaproteobacteria > Oceanospirillales > Endozoicomonadaceae > Endozoicomonas > Endozoicomonas sp. ALB115. The sequence continues at coordinate 25,519 of NZ_JBLYZG010000057.1, forward strand.
CGTCATGGGGGTGAGTGCTTTCACCGGGCAAGCCAGTGCCAAGGCAGACTTTGAGCTTGGCTATCCGGAAAAGGAAGAGTTGACCATTGGCTTTATCAAGCTGACTGATATGGCACCCATCGCCATTGCTTACGAGAAGGGCTTTTTTGAAGATGAAGGGCTCTATGTCACCATCGAAGCCCAGGCAAACTGGAAGGTGCTGCTTGATGGCGTGATTGACGGGCGTCTGGATGGTGCCCATATGCTGGCTGGGCAGCCTCTGGCGGCCACCATGGGCTTTGGTACCAAGGCCAATATCATTACACCATTCTCGATGGACCTGAATGGTAACGGGATTACGGTGTCCAATGAGATCTGGGCCCAGATGAAACCCAATATCCCCAAAATGGCCGATGGCCGACCTCAGCACCCGATCAAGGCGGATGCCCTGAAACCGGTGGTTGAGAAATTCCAGTCTGAAGGCAAGCCGTTTAATATGGGGATGGTTTTTCCCGTCTCTACCCACAATTATGAACTTCGCTACTGGCTGGCCGCCGGTGGTATTCACCCCGGATTTTATGCGCCCCATAAAGGGGATACCTCTGGCCAGATCGATGCCGATGCCCTGCTCTCCGTCACACCACCACCACAGATGCCATCCACCATGGAGGCTGGCACTATCTATGGTTACTGTGTCGGCGAACCCTGGAATCAGCAGGCGGTCTTCAAGAATATCGGCGTGCCAGTGGTGACCGATTATGAGATCTGGAAAAACAACCCAGAGAAGGTGTTCGGGATTACCGAGGCGTTTTATAACAAGTACCCCAATACCACCATACGTCTGACACGGGCCCTGATCCGCGCAGCCCAGTGGCTGGATGCCAACGAAAATGCCAACCGGCCTGAGGCGGTGAAAATCCTGTCACAATCCAACTATGTTGGCGCTGATTATGAAGTCATTGCCAACAGTATGACCGGTACCTTTGAGTACGAGAAAGGCGACAAACGACCAGTAGAAGATTTCAATGTGTTCTTCCGCTACAACGCCACTTACCCTTATTACTCCGATGCGATCTGGTATCTCACCCAAATGCGTCGCTGGGGGCAGATTGCAGAAGACAAGAGCGATGAGTGGTACAAAGAGCTGGCTGCCAAAGTCTATCGCCCGGATATCTATGAAAAAGCGGCACTGTCGCTGGTGGATGAAGCACTGGTTAAGTTGCAGGACTTTCCGGACTTCGAGTCAGAAGATGGCTTCCGTGATCCACAGACACACTTTATCGACAACCTGGTCTACAACGGCAAAAAGCCAAACGACTACATCAACCAGTTCAACATCGGTCTGAAGCAGGGTGACAGGATTTGATCCTGTTACCTTTTTTAAGGGAAGTGAAGGAGAGTGGATTATGACGGATGCCTCGGTTGTCAGTCAGTCAGTCAATGAGAGCAAGTCATCACCGTTGTCTTTTCTTGCCGGGCTGGGCATTACGGTGAATCCCGGTAAAGTGTTCAGCACGGTACTGATGCCCATCATTGGCATCGTCGTCTTTCTGCTGATCTGGTCTGGCGCTGCGCAGAATATTGATACCTCGCTGGGCAAATTTCCCGGGCCAGTGGCGGTGTGGGAGCAGTTTGGCTCCCTCTACCAGGAGCATGTCACCGAACGGGAAAAGGCAGAAGCCTTCTATCAGCGGCAGGAAAAACGCAATGCTGCCCGTGTCGCCAAAGACCCTGACTATGTGCCAAAAATCCGGGCCTATACTGGCAAGGAAACCTTTCTTGATCAGATCGTTACCAGCCTGGTCACCGTAATGAGTGGTTTTCTGCTGGCAGCCCTGGTTGCCATCCCCCTGGGTATCGCCATCGGTCTTAATAAAACCCTGAATGCGGCAGTGAACCCGATCATTCAGATATTCAAACCGGTTTCCCCCCTGGCCTGGCTGCCGTTGGTGACCATGGTTGTCAGTGCACTCTACATCAGCCCTGATCCTCTGGTAGCCAAGTCTTTTTTAAATTCGATGATCACCGTGATGCTCTGCTGTCTGTGGCCCATGGTGATTAACACGTCGGTGGGTGTCTCTTCCCTGGACCGTGACTTGATAAACGTCAGTCGTGTATTGCGATTGCCTGCCCTGAAACACGTTCAGAAAATTGTACTGCCCGCATCGGTACCGATGATTTTTACCGGTATGCGACTCTCCCTCGGAGTTGCCTGGATGGTGCTGATTGCGGCAGAAATGCTGGCTCAAAACCCCGGGCTGGGCAAATTTGTCTGGGATGAGTTTCAAAATGGCAGCTCAAATTCGCTGGCACGCATTATGGTTGCCGTGATCGTCATTGGTGTGATTGGCTTTGGCCTTGATCGTGCCATGCTGGCCATCCAGCGTTTTGCCTCCTGGGATAAAAGCAAAGCCACTCATTAATAAAGGGAACCCTGCTCATGAGCACACTGCTGGATATCAGTCATATCGATATGGTGTTTGATACACCGAAAGGCCCTTTTACCGCACTCAAAGGGGTTGACCTGAAAATCGCCAAAGGGGAGTTTGTCTCACTGATTGGCCATTCAGGCTGCGGTAAATCAACGGTATTGAATATTGTCGCAGGACTTCTGCAGGCCAGCAGTGGTGGTGTGATTTTAAATGGCCGGGAGGTGTCCGAGCCCGGCCCGGACCGGGCGGTGGTTTTTCAGAACCACTCGCTCCTGCCCTGGCTGACCGCTTACCAAAATGTTGAGCTGGCGGTGAAACAGGTGTTTGGCCGTACCAAAGACAAGGCAGAGATCAAGGAATGGATTGAGCATAACCTTCAGCTTGTGCATATGGATCACGCCATGCATAAACGCCCGGATGAGATCAGTGGCGGCATGAAACAGCGGGTGGGTATTGCCAGAGCACTGGCCATGCAGCCGGAAATCCTGTTGATGGACGAACCCTTTGGTGCCCTGGATGCCCTGACCCGAGCCCACATGCAGGACTCTCTGATGGAAATCCAGCAGGAGCTGAATAACACCGTCATCATGATCACCCATGACGTAGACGAAGCGGTTATGTTATCCGACCGTATTGTGATGATGAGCAATGGCCCCGCTGCAACGGTGGGCGAGATTCTCGAGATCAACCTGGAAAGACCCCGGGGCCGGTTGGAGCTGGCACAGGATCCGGAATATACACGACTGCGTTCCGAAGTATTGAAATTCCTGTATGAGAAGCAAAGAAAGGTTGAACCCATGGTTAAACCCAGGGTCAGAAAAAAAGTGCAGGAAAGCAGGCAGCATGAAGCTGCTTAGGAATAGTCTTGAATCATTTCCACATTTTGGAGCCACCAAACTCCGTTCGTCCTGAAGTAGATTGAATGATTCAGAACCATTCAATAAATACTTTATTATCACTGCCGGGCTTGTGAAAGTTACAGAACACGCTTGACGACATTCGTCATTTAAAAAGAGAATGTAGTGGCAAATAAATAATAACGAAATAACCATTAGGATAACGGACTTGTTAACAATAAAAAGGAATTTTGCTGCGCTGGCCACGGCAGTGGCGTCGGCCCTGGTATTAACCGGTTGTGGTGGGGGCGACAGCTCTTCAGGCGCAGGATCCGGCAGTACATTCAGTATTACCGCGATGGATGGGTATTTGAAAAATGCCGATGTGTGGGTAGATGCTAATAACGACCTTGATGATGGTTGTGAACTGGATCTGGGATTAGAAACCGGTGATGGCGGTCTGGTGAATATTCCCATCGAGTATCAGGACAATACGATTTGTATTAAAACCATAGTCGGTAAAACGATTGATGAAGACCAGGGCCCTGTTGAACGTCCTCTCGAATTAAAAGCACCTGCCGGTGAGACCGTTGTCAGCCCGTTGACCAATCTGGTGGTAGAGCAGCTGGAACAGGATGATTCTTTAACGGTAGATGAAGCTAAAAATAAAGTAATTGAAGAGCTTGTTGGTTTAACTGGCGTCACCGCTGATGATGTATTTGGGGATTTTGTTGCAGCAAAGAAGAGCGGCGATGATAAAGGGAAGGCGATTAATATTATTGCTGAGATTCTGTATGAGGAAGATGCCAAAGATTCTGACCTGACATTAACGGAGAAGCTGGCGATTGTTAAAGAGGTGTCGGAAGATGCGCAGGACGCCATCGACTCTACCGATATTGACGATTTCAAACCGGTTATTTCAGTTGCTAATGATGGTAGGGTGACTTCAACGCCAAACAGTCTTCCAACCGTAACCGGGAATGCGAGCAGCGCAGCCCAGAATATTAATCTGGGTGATGCATTCTCTTTATCAGTAGCCAACTGGTTCGAAGATGGTGATAACGATGCCTTGACATACGAATTGGAGATCGATTCGGAGTCAGATTCTACCCTGGTAATTGACGCAAACTCTGGCTCTATTACTGGAACACCGCCTGCCGCAGGCACTTACAAAATCTATGTTTATGCCCGGGATGCCAAAGGCGTTCGCTCCTATCCTGCCGTTTTTGACCTGAACGTTATCGCACCCAATACGCCGCCCATGGTAGATGATGATGTAAAAAATTCTATCCAGGCTGTGATCAACGACCTTGGGCTGCAACAAGGTATCGAGGTTAATCAAACTGTCTCTATTGTCGGGCTTTTTACCGATGATGACGGCGATGAATTGACCATTACTGTCAATGAGAATATCGCCGGACTGGAAATTGACTACGACAATAACCAGCTGGTCTTCAGCGGCACCCCTACAGTCAACACTGTAAATAACCCATTGTCCTTTGTGGTTAATGCTGGTGATGGCGCACATGCTGATACTATTGCAGCCGAGTTCAATTTGACCATTCTAGAAGGTATAGGCTCACACCCGCTGGAAGACACAGTCTGGTACCAGATTGAGCGAGGTTCCGATGATGGTGATGGCGATATTACAAACGACTACACTCGTGTATGGTGTGACACGTTGCAGTTTGCCGGTGGCATTGCCTACCTGAATACTCGCACCGCTGCCAATCGCACGACGTGTACGGATACGCCAACCGCAGCCGGGAATTACACCGTTGAGTCTGGCAAGATAAAGATAACCTGGTCTGATAATTCAACAGCTGAGCTTTCATTGCTCGATGACAGTTTTGCATTCACTGATTCCTCCGATAACGGTACGTTGGTACAGTACTTTGAAACTGGTGAAGGAACCGAAGCACTGACCTGGTTTAAGAGCAAGGCCAATGCAGAAGCCAGAATCCAGCTGACCAGCGCCATGCCGGAAGAAAATGGTGATTTCCAGTACTACCGGAAAAATGGTAACAGCTATGAATTAGGCGAGGTTTCCGTGACTCTGGGCTTGCCTGGGTCTGATAATGGAGATCTTGATATCGATCTGTATTTTGATGGCCTGCCTACCAGCGGCACCTGTGAAACCCGGGTCAAAAACCTGTTCAGAAGCTTTGAGATTGTACGAAGTGACTTCGCTGATCCGTTGAGTGTTGACACGGAATACTTTGTTGAGGATGCAGACAGCTGTATCGTCGATTTTGATATTTTAGGCTCAACCCAAGAAGACCAGATTCTTGGCGTAATTGCCTATGCCAATGATACCCTCGAAGCGGAGATGAGCAGTCTGTACTTCAACATCCAGCAGAACTATCTGCCAGAAGTAACGGCCAGTGACCTGAACAGCTTTTTGCTCGGCAGCTCTGCCAGTGACTACCGCTTTATAGCGAGTCTGAACGAAGTGGAGTTTGGTGACGAAGGTGTTCTTGAGGCTTCTCTCTATCAGGGCCAAGCCTGCCAGAAGGCTGATAACGGACCTGATGTTTGCTTTCCATACTCTGTGGATGGTGACCGGCTGACTACTAATGATAATGATGGAGCAGAAACCGATCAGTTCCTTTATGTCTCTCAAGAGAATGCCTTTGCTGTTCCCATTGATTCGGGTGATCTGATTGCCTGGTCAAAAGCTGATTTCACCAATGCAGGCTGGACCACGGCGCAGCTGACCGGTAAAACCTGGTATTACGTTGACGATGACAGTACCACCGATGACGCTGATCCAATGATCGTTGAATTTGCTTTTGGTAATACAACGGTGGTGATGGACGGTGATACTGACAATGCCATGGACTGGAGCATTAGCGGCGGGGTGCTGACCATTGACTTCCCGGTTGGTGACTCTGATCTGATCTTAGACCGTCTGGCTGCAACCGGTGACGTGGTTATTGCCACCAATACCGCCGTCAGCAACAAACCCGTGATTATGACCGAGAAGGAAAACCTGGCCACCGGCATTTATCTGCAATGGCAGGAGCGCATCCGGGAGGCATCACAAGAATAACCAGGTAGTTTTCCATCCCTGACCCGGTTCCTGCGTAAAGCGTGGTAACCGGGTCTTTTACATCTGACTTGAAGAAATAAAAACAAGTCACAGATTTATATCCTGATGCATATTCTGGTAAACGTGAACGCTAATTCTGGTAAGCGTGAACACCTCCGCTTACCCAAGCACTGCCCTCCTTTATTTGTAGCCTGAG
>NZ_JBLYZG010000058.1:0-30279 GCF_049310245.1 Endozoicomonas sp. ALB115
GTCTGCAAATAAAAACATACCTGAAATCAGCCGCTGGTGCTTTTTTTTTCAAATTTGTTGATTTCTACCCACAGTTATCCCTGAAGAGCCATAAATAAAAGCCATGAATGAACAAGAATGGTATGAAACGGTTGCACAACTGGAGCTTGGCAAAAAACTGCCTAAAGCACTCTATCTCCACCGTTCGGCGCTGAGTGAAACCGCACCGGATTTTTTCTCATGGATTCACCAGAAAGCCACAAACTCAGGCATACCGGAACAACACTGGAATATCGTTCGCCTCCATAAAGACTGCTTCAAAGTCACCCTGCTCTACTATCCGGATTTCTACGACGAAGCCTATCCATCACTGCACTTCAGTTACGGGTTAGACTTCGCCAGCGAGAAAATAAAACCCACTGACTTTACCAACTCAACCAATCCGCCAATCCTCCATCGTAAAGAACACATGATCCTCCCCTCAGACCCTAACCACGCAGACTTTTGTGAGATTACCCGGGAAGGCGAAGCTGCAGGGCTGTATGAAAACACTCGCATCATTGGATTCCGTAACAGCTGGGAAACCCTGATCAAAGACAAAGGCTACGAACTACTGGATGGTCGTCTATTCCGAAGGGCAGCCATCGACTTAACCGAACCACAAACACAACACAAGGTTGACCGCCACAAAACCGCACTGAGCCGGGACAGCCTTTCAAGCCCCATGAAAACGCTGGCCAATAATGGCTACCTGAAGGGGCAATACACCGTGTTTGACTACGGCTGCGGCCATGGCGATGACCTGTCGGAATTACAGGCCCATGGCATCACCGCCAGTGGCTGGGATCCAAACTGGCGACCCGAGGGCAAAAAAACAGAAGGGGACCTGGTCAACCTTGGCTATGTCATTAATGTAATCGAAGACCTGGAAGAAAGGGTTGATGCAGTACTCGGAGCCTGGTGCCTGACCGGCAAATTACTGGTGGTATCCGCTATGATTGCCAGCGAACAGCACATCCGCAAATTCAAGCCCTTTAAAGACGGTGTACTCACCAGCAGAAATACGTTTCAAAAATACTTCAGCCAGATGGAACTCCAGATCTTCATCGAACAGATTCTCGATGAAGAACCCATCCCGGTAGCACCGGGGATATTTTACATTTTCAAAGACAAAGACGAAGAACAGCTCTACCTGGCCAATAAGCAACGCCGAAGACCGCAATGGAAACAGCTGGTTCAAAAAAGCAGGCCCACCTCCAACAAAAAACGGCTATTAGAAGAAAACCGTCAGCTATTGGAAAATTTCTGGCAGCGCTGCCTTGAACTGGGTCGGTTGCCCAACGCCGACGAGTTTGAAGAATCCAAGCTGCTGGCAGAACAGATAGGCTCCCCCAAACAGGCCTTTAATCTGTTAAAGGGTGAAGCAGATATCCAGGCATTGGATCAGGCGGCAAAAGAGAGAACGGAAGATTTACAGGTCTACTTCGCCCTACAGCAGTTCAATAAAAAACGTATTTACAAACACATGCCAGACCCTCTGAAAAGAGACATCAAAGCCTTCTTTGGTGATTACAAAACAACCGTTGCAGAGGCTCGTGAGCTGCTGTTCTCCCTGGCAGAACCCAACCTTATTGACCAGATGTGCGAACTGGCCCATCAGCAGTTACCAGCCAGTATCCTTAACGACAGCCACTCACTGATCATCCATAGTCGTTTTATTAATGACCTGCCGCCCCCATTAAGAATCTATGCCGGTTGTGCCACACAGCTTTTTTCGGAAACCGATGGAGTGGACCTGGTAAAAATTCATATCCGCTCCGGCAAACTGACCCTGATGACCTACGAGGGTTTTAATACCCAACCCATTCCCATGCTTCGTGAACGGGTCAAAATCAACCTGCGCCAGCGTACTGTCGATTTTTTTGACTACGGCTATGGCGACTACGATCCACAACCACTCTACTGGAAGTCCCGGCTGATCGACGCAAGTTTTCCCGATTATGGCAAGCAGCAGTCATTTGATAAACGCCTTTCCGGCTTGAACATTCCTGAGCTTGCTAACGGGCATGGCCCTTCATTAGAAAATCTGACTGACCTGCTTCAAATGAAGCACGGACTCACGATTAAGGGTTACCGGTTCTTTAACGCATAGGGCCGTTTATACAATAGTCAATCCAGCAAACGAGTTGGACGATAAGCCCGATCCTGGTGAATTTTACAGGGCTGCCGGAAATGAGTTCCGGCAACCATCACCAAAAATTTCATCCGAGCCAGCGTCAACCCCAGCTTCTCAGCAGCTTGTTCCAGCAGTACTTCATCGCCCTCTTCATCCAACAGCGCATCCATGGGTTCCGCAAAAGCTTTCAAGGGCTCCGCGTATTGTTCGCCAATTCGCTCTACCAGCTCTGTAACACGACGCTTTACATCCCGGCGACTCAGCCCCAGCTCATTGCCAACTTCATTGAGTCTGCGGTCTTGTACACTAAGCTTCAATAAAATCTGGAAATCCTGTCGATCCAGTTCTTTCTGGATCATGGCCTGAACCCTGGCATAAGGTCTGGTGAAATCAGCCACCAACTCAAGGGGCTTGGCAGGCTCTTCCAACACTGGCGACGGATAATCCTCAGCAGAATCCTCGGCAATATAATCATTATCTAATGAATGACCACGATCATAAGGTTTACTCTCAACGCTCGGGGATGCGGAGGAAAAAGAGGATTTCAGGGCTGAAGCCTGCTCTTTTACTTTCTTGGCCAGCTCAAATACATTGGCCCGTTTTGAAAGCAGATCAACCATTTTTGGCTTGGGCGTTGAATAAGCTGGTTCCTCTTCAACTTCTTTATTGCAGGGTACCTCATCAATAGCCACCCTGTTAGCCAAGAGCTGCTTCTCCAATTCAACTTTGGTCAAGAAATCGGCTTGCGCCTCTTTATCCAAACTGTTAAATACAGTCAGCTGATCAGCGGTTGGTTCACGACCTTCCAGAAGTCGCTTTTTATAAGTGAACAACCTGGCTGCATAGATCTTTTTTTGCTGCTCCGCTCTGCCATGATCACCTGCAACAGTTTTAGTATTCTGGCTATCATCAACAGGCTCTGCAGAAGCAACATCACCGAGACTATCGTTTTCTTCAAAGTCAGCCTGTTCATCTGAAGCGTCTGAGCTATTCTGAAGCTCATTCAGCTTAAGTTGAATCAGCTCCCTCAGCTTTATCGATTCCGGTGTCGAGAAGAATTGCAGCTCGGCTAAAATAGCCTGCTGAACCGACACTTCGGAATCACTGCGAAGATGCAGTATTTTTAACTGTGCTATCGTTTTGCCAACATAAGGACGAACTATTGAAAGCTTATCCTCCACCGGTTCGGCACTATCCTGAACAACCTCTCTGACCGAGTCCTCGGCCATATCCTTCGGCTCTTCTTTGTCTAGCACACTCAAACGGCCCCGAACCCGATCACGCAGTCGGATACATTTGATCACAGACCGATGCTGCAACTTTTCGTAAAGGTCCTCCAGCAACTGCCTGTTGGTATAAGCCTGCCAGTAGAGTGCCTCCAACTGTTGAACAGTTTTACCAATATATGGGCGTGATGTTTTTGTTTCTACTTTTCCCTCAGCTGTCCGTTCTTCTTGAGCCACTTCAGCAACAACTTCAGGGCTTATCAACCCTGCTCCTGAATCGGGAAGAACTTTCTCTGCCCCACCTGCTGACAAGGCCTCTAAACGTTCACGGACTCGTAGTACAAATATTCTCGCAACCGATGATGATCGGTAACTGAGTTCTTCCAAAAGTGTCTTTAGAGCATCAGCATCAAAATTATCTTTAAAATGATCTCGAACCAGAGCCTGATCGCTCACATCAGAAAGGGGGCGTTCAGTCGTGAGCAAGACGTCAGAAGCACTGTTATCATTCAGAAGCGCTTCAGAACCCACTTCTGATTGAACGGACTGAGTATGAAGCTTCAAAACATCCGGGTGACGACGGATACCAGCCTTAATCCCATCAGCCAAGCCCTCATAGATCTCTTTGGCGTGCTCCGAGGCAAACAGCATAAAACCTTCACCATCCATAATGAACGGCATCTGTCTGCTGTGATGCGCCTCCAAGATAGAACCCCAGCCAAGCTGTGATGTTGTCAGAAAAAAAGCGGAATATTCTTTTTCAGGCTTTATTGATTGCTGGTACTGCGTTTTAAGATCCATGAATTTTACTTTTTCACATCATTCACCCAAGGCATAAAAGCTCTGGAAGATACGGCTAATTAAGATAGCCCCATGAGAAAATTTTTCTTCCCCACAAGACCATTAACTCAACTCAACTTTCCAATATTTTTTTCATTGTATGGAATATTTTTCTACGCTCTTAGTAGTGTTGACCGCAGACAACTATAGGAATCCCATACCCAAGAGCTAACCAGCCGCCCCCTTTCTCAGAAGGTATACAAATCTTCCGCCTTCATCTTTGCTCTGTAACAAATCATGATTCAAAAAAATACAGAATTTTGGGATATCTCTTTGAGTGGATGGGTCTGTGGCAGTCATTTCGAGCACGTCACCACCCGACATTTTACGAATTATATTGTGTAACAACATCACCGGTTCAGGGCATATAAGTCCAGTCGCATCGAGATGATGAGTAATCTCATATATTTCTGACTGATCTATCTGGAACATAATTTATCACTTCCAATCGTCGCATGTACGTAATTCTTGCACTATTTTCTCTTCCTCTACACTGCTTTTTTACAAACAGGTACAGCGATGAGTGGCAAACGTCTAAGTGAATTCAGCCATACTTTCCCGGCTGTCCGAGGTATACAATCCGGCAGGCCTTGCTATATAGCTATGTGCCCGATGCGTTTACTTCCAAAAATATTTATTTTTGATGAAGAAGAAGTACCACCGGAGCTGCGAGCCCAGCGCATACTGAATCGCTCACGCATACCGGAGATTGCTAATTATCTGCTTGAGAACCGAGAAGATTACACACTATCAGCAATCACGGCTTCAATAAATAATCAGGTACACTTTGAACCACTGGCAGACACAGGAGTTGCCGTAAACCTTGGGCTTCTCTCGGTACCGATGGATGCCCAGATCCTTATCAATGATGGGCAACATCGCAGGGCTGCTATCGAAGACGCAATCAACCAGAATAGCGAACTGGGTCATGATAATATCCCGGTTTTGTTTTTCAGCGACGATGGCCTTAAGCGTAGCCAGCAGATGTTTGCAGATCTCAACAAACATGCAGTCAGGCCCAGTGATTCGCTAAGTACACTCTACGACCTTCGGGACCCTGGTTCAGCTATGGCAAGATATATCGTGGCCAACGTATCATGCTTTAAGAAGCTGACCGAGATGGAGAAATCAAGCATTTCAAACCGAAGCATCAAGTTATTTGCCCTCAGCAGTGTTAAACTGGCTAGCCGCAGTCTTCTCCGCAAAGGGTCAAAAGATGCAATTTCCCGTGGGGAGATGCAGTTAGCCACAGAATATTGGCAAGCTGTTACAGAGGCGATGCCAGACTGGAAAGACACGGAAGAGAGAAAAGTTTCCTCAGCAGAGCTAAGAAACCATTTTGTACATGCGCACGGCGTTACTCTTCACGCTTTGGGTTGCGCTGGAGCGGACCTGCTTACCCAGTACAGAGATGATTGGAAAAGTCGGTTGGACAACTTGAAAAACATTGATTGGTCTCGATCAAATACAGAACTATGGGAGGGGCGTGCCCTTCTACATGGTCGGCTGAGTAAAGCCCGTACCAATGTCGCATTAACTGCCAATGTGATACGTAAGGCTCTAGGTGTTCGGCTTAACCCGGAAGACCAGTCTCTTGAAGAGACATTTTTGCAATGACAGATGAAACCCTTTTATACCCCGGCATTGATGAGATGCTGGCAGACATGGATACCCCTTATGCAGGTAGACCTCTCAAAGACCTGGTTTTCGAGATTCAACAGCTGTACCAGCACGATGACAAACCCTGGGTGATTGGTTTCTCTGGCGGTAAAGACTCCACTACCATCTTGTCTCTGGTCTATACCGCACTACTGAACCTGAAAACGGAAGAACTGCACAAACATGTCTATGTGGTTTCATCTGATACGCTGGTAGAAACCCCGGTTGTGGTCGATCAGATCAAGCACGTTATTGATGCGGTGAACAAAGGTGCTCAGGTACACAACTTGCCAATCACCGCCCATCAAGTTTTCCCAAAAACCAACGAAACCTTTTGGGCAAACCTATTAGGTAAAGGCTACCCAGCACCAACAACCTCTTTCCGCTGGTGCACTGAGCGCATGAAAATCGATCCGGTCAGTGACTTTATCATGGATAAGGTGGCTCGCTTCGGCGAAGTAATTGTGATCCTTGGTTCCAGAAGCCAGGAGAGTTCTTCCCGTGCTCAGGTGATTGCCAAGCACAAGATTGATGGCAGCATACTTGCCCGCCACACTTCTCTGCCCGGTGCTTTCACTTACATGCCTATCGAAAGCTGGACCCATGATGAAGTCTGGATGTATCTCTTGGCCACCTATGCGCCCTGGGGTGGCACAAACCGTGAATTATTTAACCTTTACAAAGGTTCTAATGCCGGCGAATGCCCTCTAGTGATTGATAAAAGCACGCCATCCTGCGGAAATTCACGTTTTGGCTGCTGGACCTGTACCGTCGTCACCAAGGATAAAGCCATTGAAGGGTTAATTGAAAATGGGGCAACCTGGATGGAGCCACTCTTGAAATTCCGTCAGAAGCTCTGGGACAGCACCAAACCGGAAAATAAAGCCGAACTCCGTAACACCCGCCGTCGTGATGGCCGCATCAGTTATGTTCGCAGCCGCTCTGTTAATGATGATGGCACCCGGGATATCAAAAGAGCGTTTGGCCCTTATAAGATGAGCGTTCGCCAGGAGTGGTTGAAAGAACTCTTAACCATCGAAAGAAATCTGCGGATCCAAGGGCAAGATATAGAACTAATCACTCGCCCAGAGTTACACGCTATCCGAAAAGAATGGCTCCATGACCCACTGGATCCAGACTGGACTGATAGTCTGCCAGCCATCTACAAAGAAGTGTATGGTGAAGACCTTGACTGGGTAGAAAACGATGCAGGCGCTTTCACCAAGCCGGACGCAGATTTATTGAAAGAGCTTGAAACAGATTATGAGGTTCCAGCCGAGCTGATCATGAAGCTGATTGAGCTGGAACTTTCCATGGAAGGGCTCAGTGTGCGCCGTGGTCTGCTCCGGAAAATGGAAACCCTGCTCGAACAGGACTGGGATGCCGACTCCAGCCATGAATACCGGATCAAAAGCGTTGAACAGCTCGACAGTTATGAAAAAGAGATGAAAGAGTTGCGTGAGAAATATGAGGAACTTGCATGATCCTGGAAGAGCTGGAAATTTGTGACTTCCGGGTCATCAGTGGTGTTGAGACAGTTAAACTGGCACCAGAAATACGACACGGACGGAAACGCCCCATTATTCTCTTTGGTGGTTTGAACGGCGCTGGTAAAACGACCACACTGACCGCAATCCGTTTGGCACTTTATGGCCGCCATAGCCTTGGCCACAATGTTTCCAACAAGGAGTACGAGGAATACCTGAAAGAGTCTGTGCACAAAAGCAGAAACTCTCTGGTACAGGCCAATGCCGCTTATATTCACCTGAGCTTCAGTTATGCAACCCGTGGCGAAGTGTCACGGTACACCGTTAAGCGTGCATGGACGGTTAATGGCAAGGTTAAAGAAACCCTGAAGATAGAAAAAGACGAAAAACCACTCGAAGAACTGAGCTACGAACAATGCCAGGGATTTCTGAATGAGTTGGTACCTATCGGTGTTTCCGATCTTTTCTTTTTTGATGGAGAAAAAATTGCCGAACTGGCAGAAGACAATACCGGCAAGGCATTGGGAGCAGCCATCAGAAAGCTGCTAGGGCTGGATGTTATCAACCGTATGCGGGACGACCTGGCTATTTACCTGCGGGAGAAGAACACGGCGGCGATGCCAGAAGAGCATCAGCACATCATTTCGACACTGAAAGAAGAGTACGATATTGCCTATGCCAGCTACAAAGAAGCACTGGACAAGCAAAGCGAAGCCATACGTCAGATTGCGCTGATCGATGATGAGATAAAAAAGTCTGAGTCCTATATCTCTAGTAAAGGGGGAGAGTGGGCTCGGTCTCGCACAGAAGAGCAGGGGCGCATTGACCAGCTATTGGCTGAAAAGAAAATGCTCGAAGGTCAGTTACGTGACTGCATGGCTGGAGAATTCCCATTAGTCATTGCCATGAACAAGGTGGAAGAGCTCCTGCAACAGCTTAAAATCGAACAGGACTACAAAAAGCAACTACTGCTAAAAGCCACACTGGACCAAAAGATCACTACCCTTAAAAAGGCTCTGGAAAAAACGCTGCACAATAAACAGCTCGTTGAGCAGGCTGTGACAGAAGCGTTTGCCGATGTATTTGAAGCTGCGAATACCGTTGAAGTAATTCATGACTGTTCTGACAAACAATTTGCAAGAACTGCACACCTGATACGTGAAGTACTCCCCAACGCCAGAAAGCAAATGCTGGAGCTAGGGCAAAGCCTGGCGGATATCCAGACCGAGCTTGACAATGCCAGCAAAAACCTTGAGCGAGCACCGGACGAAGCTTTCCTGAAAGATGAGCTGGAACAGATCAGGGCGTTTAACCAGAAGCGGTCTGAGATGGTTGGCGCAGCAACGCTGGCCAAAGAAGAAGCAAAGAAATCACTGAGAACGGCGATGGATATCATGCGCCAGATGCAGAAAAAGGAGTCGGAGTTTAGCGCTAATTTCTCCAGCGGTCGGGCTTATGAGCTGGCAAAACGTTCCCGAGAACTGTTAAATGAGTTTGCCGAAAAAGCAACAATTAATAAGGTCAAACAGCTGGAAGCAGAGTTTGTACGCTCCTTCAAAAAACTGGCCCGTAAAGATGACATTAGTATTAAAGCAACGATCAACCCAAAAACCTTTGACGTTTGCTTGTTGAACAAAAATGGTGATGAGATCAATAAGCAGCAACTGTCCGCCGGTGAGAAACAGATCTTTGCGATCGCCATGTTGGAAGCCCTGGCTCGCACCTCTGGCCGTAAACTGCCCGTAATTATCGACACACCATTAGGCCGTCTCGACAGTAAGCACCGCAGCAAGCTGGTAGAAAGTTACTTCCCGACGGCAAGCCATCAGGTGGTAATTTTGTCTACGGACACTGAGATTGATAAGGAGTACTTTAACACTCTGTCACCTCATATTTCCCATGTGTACGAGGTGGACTATATCCCTGATGAAGGACGATCTGAGTTCCTGAAGCGCCAGCGTTACTTTGGTCAAAAGCTGGAAGATGAGTCTGTAAGGGAGTTTACCCCGAATGTTGCCTAATCAATTTCGTATATCCAAAAAAGCAACAGATACTTTGGCTATGATGAAAGGCCGTACGGGTATCACACCCAATATTCTGGCTCGTTTGGCAATCGCACACGCACTAGAATCGAACTCATTAAGTCAAGATATTACTTCTACACCTGGAGATCAGGTTTTACATACCTCAACCTTATTCGGAGAGCATGCTGAGATGTATGCCATGCTTATTAGGCAACAATCCGAGGGCATAGATATTTCAAAGGCTGTTACTCAATTAATCGATAACGGCCTTGGTATTTTTACCGGGGTTAATAATCTAAATGATCTTTTCATAAAATGTAAGGAGAAGGTGGCATAGGCCACCTTTTTTATTTCAAAGTCACAGTGTAACTTTTAATTGATTGTATGGGATTTCACTTAAATCAACTCCCAAACCATCTGCACTCTTAACACCACAAGCAATCAAGAGTAAATTCCTTATCTGCGTTCTGCCTATTCCAGAAGCTTGTATATTTGTAAAATCTACATCACTAGCCTTTTTTAATATTTCAGAGAAATATGTCTCACTTCCATCCAACGTATTGTGAAAATCAAAAAGCAGCTCTTTCAAAAAATCAAAAGACGCCTGAATTCCAACAGTTTTTACGATATAGCTTTTCTCAATACTTTGATTCCACAGCACACTATTTAAAGCCATAAAATAATTTCTAACTATTTCATAAATAGCCTCATCATAGCCATCAATATAAAGAAATCTTAGAGGAGTACCATCATTACTAAGCAATTCAGATCTTGATCTTTTCGATATTGGTAAAGATAGTAAATCATGCCTATCTTTTTTTGGGTTTTTTGAAATCAATTTCAAAACACCATCTACAATTGTCGCCATGGATACCGACCAGACAGGCTTATCCAAATTACCTGATGGCATCCCAAGGGTTATTTTTGATTTCAACGGTGTATCTTCAACATTTAACCGCCTAACAATGGAGACTGCCAACGTTTCTGGTACCCAAGTATTCTCATCCGAGCTTTCTATATCAAAGCCAAACAAATTATAAGCAAGGCTACGATCAACTTTTTTCTGATTAAAGTTAATCGTAGAAAACAAATATGCATGAAAAGGCACTGGTAGATCAGTATAAATTGCGCATAGCAATTCCACATTTAAATACTCTTTCTCACAGTATTCAAAAGCATGCAACCTATGCTGACCATCAATTATTGAACCTAGCTTTTCTCCAGTAGGTATAATTAACTTACCATCCTCAATCTTCCATGAAAGATTATCATCATCACCAACATATTCTCCATTTGGTTTGTAGTTAGCCCCTATAATAATTGCATTAGGGAAAGCAGCCTCTTTTGTTCTAATATAGTCAGCAATTTCCTTCAGCCTTTTTTCACTCTCTAAGCGTTGAGTACCCTCTATTGACAACCCATTATCACGAATCGATGCCGGAGCAGAATATGTTACCTTAAGTAAGTGCTCAACTCTGATGCTAGCGATATAAAACTGTCCTAAAGGTTGTGTTACACTAAGTGCAGGAGTTTCAAGAAATGGAATACTCATTTTCTACCCTCTGCTCGATTCTTCATTAATGCATCCAATGATTTATCTTGGGCTGTTTTACTTGCATGATCAGACCCAACTGTCGCCTGCTTTATTTCTCTAGCAGTAATATCAAACTTTCCTGGAATAATCAGCAACCACCACAATAAAAAAAGAAGTAAAACTGCCACACCCATACAGAGCAATGACCAGACTAAAGATTCAATATTAAGAGAAGCTATTGTTCCTGTAATGATTAGTACCACGATAGTTATCACAAAAACAACATACCCTTCAGTTTCTACATTTTTTTGCATGAGAAAATCAGCAAGAATTGCAGATAACAAAGCAAACACATATGTCATTAAATTGGATTTTAGCCCCTGTATCCCATCAAACAAAGGTAACCAAACACCTACACCGCCTGCAATAATTACAACTGACAATAAATACAAAACCGGTGCTGGTGCATGGAAGCCAGTACTTATATTTTTTGAAATTTCTTCTCTGAGCTTTGTCCAGTCACTATACTTGCTCATTATTACCACCCTATACAAGTCCTGAACCTTACTTTATATAAAAGTCAAAAAACTAAAATTAGAAAAGAGCTAAATAAAACAATGCTAATAACACTAATTTCTAACCCTTAACTCGTTATACGGATTCACCATGATTAGCAAGCACTCAAAATTCCCGGTAAACTTGTACCTCAGCTTACGATATCCAACCTGTCAACAATAACCCCATGAACCTTCGGTAGAAAGTACTCATCAAGCAAATCGCAAACAATATGAGCTATCTGAGCTTTATCCTGAACTAGGGCATTGTATACACTCTCTATAAAACCTCCAGCAACGTTATACTCAATAAGCTCAGACTTCTTAGCATCACCACTACTGTTGGGCACTACTTGTTCATGATTCTTCAGTTCCCAAAAACTATCATTCTGAAGCCGCCAAAACGGAACCGAAGTATTTTGTGCATTTGAAGGACCAAACT
The DNA here is from genome assembly GCF_049310245.1 of Endozoicomonas sp. ALB115. NCBI lineage: Bacteria > Pseudomonadati > Pseudomonadota > Gammaproteobacteria > Oceanospirillales > Endozoicomonadaceae > Endozoicomonas > Endozoicomonas sp. ALB115. The sequence goes on from NZ_JBLYZG010000058.1 coordinate 11,922, forward strand.
CAATAAGAAGTTCTTTCAATGGCTTATCGATTTCTGCATAAGTAAAAAACCGCTCATGCCCTTTCTGATATTGCGACAGCACATACAACAGCAAGAGCGGTTTATGCACCGCTCGCTGGCTGCCACGTTTCCATACATTAAGATACAGCTCCATTACTTCTCTTTAATCTCCCAAAACGCCAAATCCTTAATCTTCCGAGCTTTATCCGAACCACCAATATACAGCGAGTAATGCTTCTCCAACTGCAGAATCTGACTCATCACCCGCTCTTCATCGGACTTACCCTGGGTATTAAAAATGGTCTGAATATCCTGCTTCTTCAGCTTGGCCACCTTATGGATAACCCAGCTGTTGATATAACTTGAAAAGTCATTATCACTGGTCCTGAAGTGGTCCATCTCCTGGGTAGAGAGGATCGTACCCACACCAAACTCCCGGCCCTCTTTCATCAGCATACGCAGGCTGGTGAAGTCCTGACGCATAAAGTTATCGGCCTCATCCACCAGCACTATTTTGGTGAGCTGACGATATTTGCCGTCTATCTTCGAGCTGCCCTGCTGGTGCATCTGGTTATAGAAAATATCCAGAATAATACCGGCCACCAGGTTCTGGATATTCGGGTCATAGCCGGAAAGGTTAATTACCGTTACGCCATCCACCATATCGTAAAGTGACTGGGAGTGAGCCGGGTCCGGATCAAAGATCTGGAAGCTGATCAGCTCATCCATTACTGCATAGAGCTTATCCTGCTCCACCTTTTCATCTTCTTCAAACACATCCCACACTTGTTGAATGGTCGGTGCCGGTTTTGTCGAGGTATCCTTGTTATTCGGGTTGATACCGGCACGCTTATAGGCTTCCATCACCACATTGCGAATCTTGTTCTGCTGTTTGGCACCCAGGCCAAACGCTGTGGCGAGGGTTGAGCGGAACAGGCTGGCGGTATGAACCGGCAAACGTGGTTTGGTACCAAACAGAGCTAAGGGATTAAACGGCAGGTTTTCCAGATCGTAGGTTTTGGCATTGGTGGCTTGAATAAAATCCTCTTTGATATAGTCCGCCTTGTAATCCAGGATCAAAATGCCCAGCGGTTTACCATCGACGTTATTCTCCTGATTGCGCATCAGCTGGGTAATCAGGCTCTTGGTGAACTGGGTTTTCCCCGTTCCCATGGTACCGATAATGGCGGTATTCGGGTTGAAGACCTTCTCCGTATTGGTGGGCTCCCAAAAGACCGGCTGCCCGGTCATACTGTCGCTGCCGAACTGAACTTTCAAAGCTTCATTTTGTACGGCCACGGGTTCCGGCGGTGGTAAAATTTCCGGTACCGGTACAACTTCTTCTACAATCACAGGAGGCTGTGGTGGCCGTTCAAAGGTAGCCTCTTCATCCTCATCATCAACCTCAGGTTCTTCAACCTCTGGCTCATAAGTGACCGCCGCCAGACCAGCGCCCAGAAACCACTGTTGATTAATCCCCAGTTTATTTTCCTGAACCAGCTTTGGCTGCAGCTGTGCCAGGGGTGTGCCCACCAGCATATCCAGATAGCCCATGGGAACAATCAGTTGCAAGATGTTATCTCGCAACTCAGCACTGGTTTGATAGATGCCTTCACCTTCGAGGTGAGCCACCACCATCCCTTCCGGATAACCCTGCAAACTTCCCAGCTTATAGTTGCCACTGAGCCATTGCTCCCTGGCTGCCAGCAACTCATCAAAGTAGTTTTTCTCAAATACGCTATAGAGCTGATACTTCTCAATCTGCATCAACACCTGTCGGATAAACAGGCTGCGGTAGATTTTGCCTTCCAGGGTTTCCGGCCCGAATAATCCTTCCACCAGGTAACGTTGCAGAGCTTCGCACTGCTCCTGGGCTTTATCCAGGGAGGCACTACTGTGGGCACCGGTCTTCACTTCTACGGGCAATAAATAAAGCTGACCATCTTTAAAGCCCGCGAACAGAATATCATCGGACATATTGCCGGAGAATTTGCCACTCTTGTGATAACGGGCAAAATCCCCTTTATCCATTTTCAGGCCGATATTGCCAGAAACGCGCACCATTTCGGCCACCGAGATCGGCACCCAAGTGATATCAGAACCGGAAATCATTGAGCTGATCAGCTTCCAGGCAGCAATAATACCCAGTTTGGCTTTTTGCTCCGTTGGCCGGTCGGTGACCATTTTCAGCAACCATTCACCATTGAAGGCGTTAAACTCACCGATCAGCTCATCACCCTGCTGGCTGAGCATCTGTTTATAGAGATCGGTCTGTCGGGTCACGGTAATGGCATCGTAACCGGCAGAGTTAGTGTATTGGTCAGAGTAATGGATCAGCACCAGGTTCTGTTCATTCTGGAAAAACTCCAGAGTTACCTTGGGGTCAACAATGGTCGTCCAGATAGAGCTGTCGTAAGAACGCTCCAACAGGGTTTTGAACTCATCACTCACCGCCAGGCCAATGGATGAACGTTCATGGTACTGTTCATTAAGCACCTTGCATGGCTGCAACAGTCGCCCATATAGACGCGCCATTTCAAGCTGTGGCTTGTCTTCTGTATTGATCTTATTCAGGCCAAATGCTGTTAGGTAACTGCCATGCTCACTGACTGACGACTCACCATTAAGCAAACCATCAGCCGCCACACCAGAAATATGCTCATCAATATTGCTACTGACCCGCTGGATTTTCTGGTTGTTTTTGAAAAAGCTGAGGTGGGCGTAGCTCTGGCTTTTTTTCTCTTCATGGGTGAATTTTGAAAACGACAATCGACTTCTTAGCAGTTCGATTATGGTGTCTGCCTTCTCCCGTACCTTGCCTTTATCCAGCCGGTATTCCTGCTTGATTTGATCGTAGGTACCCATCTCTGCAAAACGATCAAACTCCGTTTCACACAGTGCATCATCATAAAGATTGACGTGTATGTGCCGACTGTTCAGCAACCCTGCCTGGAAATAACTGAGCAGACCCAGGAAGATTTCCCGATTATCGCTATTATTGATCGAGTTAATGAGCAGCGGCGCATCATCTACCTGACGGAAAAGCTCACTGAAGGTTTTTATGAACTCTTCGGCTTTCTCTTTCACCAGTTTGCTTACATAGCTGTGACTGGTTTCTTGCTGGGGCACAATTTCCAGCCAGAAGGAATTTTCACTCACCACCTGGGTATAACTGAAACTGCTGGATTCTGAAAAGATATACGGCAATAACCCTTTAGGGTTCAGTCGGTCACGGGTCACCTCTGGCAGATTTTTGAAAGAACGATGAGCTTTATCGGCCTGAATGGCATCAACCAGACTCAGGTAGTAGCACAGCACCAGAGGATGAAAAGGCGTGAAGTACTCCTTGCCATCAAACACCGCCACACCAATCTTCAGAATCATCCGGTCTGTATCGCTGATATTACGTCCCAATGGAATCGCCCTGAGATAATCCAGGCACGCATTAACATAGTTTCTGACCAGCTCTGTAAGTGTTGGCCCCCAGGACGCCAGCGATAACAGCGTTTTTCTGCTTTTCAGATACTGCGTCAGATCACGCCAGGCCCGGTAAATTTCAGGTGCTGTATATTCCAGCTCTGAGGCCTGCTTGCCCTGCCCTCCCTGTGTAATCAGGTCCAGCTGCAGGAAGAGTTCTTCTCGCTGTAACAGTGTCAGTCGGCGGCCTATAATCTTGGCTTCTTTGTTATCAATAACAACAAGAGATTTGGCCTCAATAAACTGACCATAGTAGTTATCATTAAAAAGCAGGTTAAAGCGCCCTTCATCCATCAATAGCGGTAACTTCAGCAACTCCTGATTGACTGCCCCTTCGATGGTAAAAGCAAGCCGGTGCTGCCCACTGCGAATGCTAAAGTTAACCTCATCAGACTCTTCATAGAGCTTCTGATAATTAACGTTTCCGTAAATATTGAGATCTGCCTCCCCCTCATTATCAGACAGATAGAACGTATCTGGCTGGCTTTCGTTGACCAATAAACTCATATCCTCGGTCTGAAGGGTCAGGCACTCTTTGCCCGGGTTAACCAGGAATGTGTTCTCAAAGGCGGGCAGATAAAAATCACCGTTGCGCACCACCAGAATATGGAAGGTAAAACACTCTTTGGTTCTGGGGCGGTTGGTTTTCAGGGTCAGATAGGTTGGTTTGCCGGTAAATGGTGCCACCATGCTGACATGGCGTTTGCTGGAGCCAGTCAGTTTCAGAATATCACTCTGAATATCCTTCAGTTGTTTGTTGTTGCTGATGACTACCTGACCTTTCTCCAAGTCTTTGCCATGGAAGGTCAGCTTGAGGTCAAAAGAGTTGGCTTCCGGCCTGGCAACCAGAATCAGATGTTTCTCTCGCTTGCCTGCTGCTGTCTCTTTTTTATTACGGGGTCCGATCAGCTCACAGGCCTCTGAAGCCAAGGCTGCAAAATCCAACCCCTGCTGCCTTTGAACATCGGCTTCATCCCAAAAGACTTGTACATCTGTCTGCTTCCAGCTTTCAGCATCATCTCCCTTAAACTGTTCTTTGATGAATTTTTCACCAAAATCAGGCAGTCGCTCGTCCAGTTCTTCCGGGAAATGATGAACAACTGTGTCGATTTCATCATGTAGTTTACGGTTTTCTTTTAGCCGCTTTTCAATCTGTTTTTCGCTGGACATGTCAGCAATACCAGCATCAGGCAGTAACCCCATGGTGGTCAAATCGGGCTGATCACCGGTAGTCATGGCATCGAATAATTTCTCGAAGCCGAACATACTACCACCGTCTTCTTCCAGAATTTCTGTCTGCCATCGCAAAAGACACAGAAGCACTTTACTGGGCCTTGGCTGATCACTGATCAATGCTTCCAGATCATTCTTGATACACTCTGCGGACCATGGCATACCTTCAGATGCCAGGTTATCTGCACTATTAATCAGGGTATCCAGCAGACTGTTGTGGATAATCAGCAATGCACATCCGGTAAAGTCACCGCACTGACCGGCCACTTCGTCCCGGAGCGTCGAAATATAGTTCTCATTAAAACCGTCTTGCAGTTGTTCCCTGTTCTCTGCATGGGCCACACAAATCAGCCGGACACCACCCACTTCAATGAAAAGTAAGGGGGTACCTTTAAACGTGATAGAGCCGGTCACATTAGCTTTTAGCTCATTAAACAGTCGTCTGGTATTATCAGCATCCGGAGACTGAAACTGATAGCGAGAGCCTGCACTGATACGGTCCTGCAACCAACTGCTCAATCGCTGAAACAGAAAGTGCTCAAATCGTGCTACGGACATAAACGGCGTCTCCACTATCACTCATTCGGTCGACGTTACCGACCCGTTCAAAAAAGGTTATCAGGGCTTTTTCAGATTGCTTATCGAAGTAAACGCCACGGGCGCGGAACTCTTTCAGTAGCTCCTGGAAACGAAGCTGCCGCTTTGAACCAATGGCAATATTGGTCAGTAGCAGCAGATAATCCTGGTTCATCACCAATACCCTGCCTGAGCGGCCCCGTACCTGCATAAAGTGTTTGGCAATATGTTCTTCAAACTGCTTTTGATAGGCATCACGTATTTCGTGACGATGGGCTTTTACCCGGTAACGCACCGGTTCAAACTGGTCCAGCGAGTAGTTTATTAACAAGCGCATCTGACCAACCGGAGTATCTTCTTCTGCCTGACGTGGCTGGATCTGTCTTTTTTGCCGAAACTTTTCTGCATATTCTTCCAGAATGGCGGAGACCTCATCAGCATCGTACTGCTCAGTATTGAGTGCTTCTCCATAAGACCAGAGCGGAAACGCACTGCCATCACCCTGTTTATTGAAGTTATCCAGCATCGACAGTATGGGAAATACTGCGCCAACTGAGCGATACAGCGAGCTGTAACCATATTGTTGTATCTGGCTTCTTTCCATACTTGCTTTTTCGGTATCAAGAATAAAGTACAGAAGCTGGCTCTTGGGTACACCATTGGTCCAGTTACGAATATTCAGGGCAAGCTGGGCGCAGTATAAAAAATTGTACAGTTGTAGAAAGTCTTCAAAGTGGCTGAGCAGGTACTCGGTTTTACTGCTCAGGAAGTGTATGTCCTTAACAAACGCTTCGGTCATAAAAGGGAGATAGGGGTGCTCTATTTTCTCTTTACTGGCATCTTTACCACCCGGCTTTGTCAGGTAGTTCTGCAACACGTTAATGAAAATTTGCTCAATAAAATTGGCCTTACTTTTCAATTCACTGTGTTGACCTGCCTGGGCAAGAAAACTCCGGAATATCCTGCCAAGGTTTTTACTGGCGGCTGTTTCGCTACCCAGACACCCTAAAAGCAAAAACTCTGGTGACGCGCTGTTAAGCGCATCATTCCGGAAATACATCTGTTCAATATGGTCCAGCATGGCTTCATCGGTTAACAGACCGCCCAACTCATCAAGGCACTTCTCTTTAAACTCGTTGAAGCTATAGCGTTTAGGGTCAAGCTCCCGACCAATCAACATTCCCAGAACATTACCCGCAACCGAGCGGTATTCGATGGTATTGTTTTTACCGCGAATAGGCAGATAGTGGTTAAGGGCATTGCTATCGGCCACTTTGGTATCACGCAGGGCAATCAGCCTACTGATTAAGCTCATTCTCTACCCTCCACGATAATCTCTTCTTCATCCTGATCATTGATTAACACCCAGTGCTGATCATTCTTATGAATATGCAGCTTATCGGTGCCTCTTACTCTGCGGGTAATGTCGTCTATCAGTTCTTCAAGGATGACAATATTGTTTTTGTCGTGCTTGTTAGGCCGATAGCCACTGTTAATTTTCAGGATAAGATCGAGAAAGTTGGAGCTGACCGGAACCGGTGGCAGGTCATCATCATCCAGCTTCAACAACGCTTCAAAGTAACCCAGGCGTTTAGGCTTGTAGTCGCCAATACGCTTCAAACTCTCTTTTATGTCTGCCCGGGTTGATAGCTGATAGCCATTGTATTCAGCCAGAAACAATTGGTTCCTACTGGTCAGTTCAGGTGCAAAACGGTTTGCAAAACGGAACAGCGCTTCCAGGATTCCCTTACGATAAAACTCTCGCAGGGCCTTCTTCTCAGCACTTGCACCAGTGTATTGTTGATGGAGCAACCATACTTGTATGTACTGTTCATACAGCTGACTTCTGAAATCGTCTACGAAGCGATGATGGTAGTTATTCGACAGATCCAGATCCTGAATCAGATAGAAAAAACGAATCCAGGAACCGGTGCTCATTTCTTCGCGAATAACAAGATCACTGACCCCTTCCTGAAAGGCGTTAAACTCAGGATTGGCAATATTTAGTGATTTCTGAACCAAGAACAGATCGATATCCTTGGATCGGATAGTACAAGGATCAAAGTGCGCCAGAGCCTTCGCCAGCTCTGTAGCTCTGCTGGTAAACAGGTTATCAAACAGATGACCCGGACCGGTTAGCAACTGGTGTACAAAATCCAGCAAGGTTCGTGCGGTTAAAAACTGCTCGTACTTCAGCCGCACCTTCAACAGCGTGCGAATAATGATCTGCTGTATTTCCGTGTACTGCAATAAACGGTAATTGACGTACAAAATACCTGACATGGTTGCCACTTCACGCTGCCAGGCTGCATAGAAAGGGTTATCCTGGGTCGGCTGGGTTATTTTAGTCAGCAGATCCTGTATAAACGGCGCAACAATCTGATCATTTTCCGGCTCAAACTTCGGAAAATCTTCAAAGTTCAGAAAGACATGCTCTGGTGAGATTTCATCATGCTTATCATCAAGAAATGCCCTGATAGAGCCGATGATTGCCCCATGCTCTTCCGCGCCTTCCTCGGCATAGTTGCCCAACATACCGATGTTAATGCCCACCACCAGCGGTTTATCGCTATGCTTATGGTCAACAAAAACCTGATCCAGAGTCTCCATAGCCGTCATATCTGGCTGGAAACTGTGGGTAGCATCAAGGTGGAAGTTTAACGTCGAGGAGTATTGCTTATAGTAGCGGGTCAGGATTTCAGACTTGCCATCACCACTGGAACCACAGAGAAAGATGATTTTTTCAGGGGATGTTGCCTGCTTAATGGCAGACTGAAAAGCGCTCTCTATCGCCGTTTTAATATAGAGATAGTCTTTGACCGGATTGCCGCTTGAGTTACCTAATGTACTCACGGCCTGGGCCGAAGACCGGGACAGAGTATCCAGCAGTGTTCGGAGGTTCATTATTCAGGTACTGAGTTGGAAGAGTCGGGTTAATACAAGTCGGGTCGCCGGTGACAAGACTGTTTCAAAAAAAGCACGCTACCGCCGATGAAATTTGACCACAGTCTTTTAAAACTGAGGGAGAGCATCTTTTTCGGTGGCTCAGAGAGAAATTTTTTAAGACGAATGATTGTACCTGCTATACGACAATAGGGTCTATATTGATTGCCCGAGTGATGAATGCACCTGAATTTTCTGACAAATCCTGTATTTGGATATTTTTGTAGTAACCTCTTCTAGTCCAGTTACCAACGAGAATAAAAATGTACGACATTATTGGAGATATCCACGGGTATCCGCTGACCACCTGCTTGAAGATCTGGCAGAAGCCATCCTTGACGCCTTTGATTTTGATTGTGACCACCTTTATCACTTTCAGTATCTGAGCCCATTTGGTGCCGACCAGATGATTGGTCATCCAGCGGTGGATTTTTGCGATGCCTGCGTGACTGAAACCCGGCTGTGTCAACTTGAACCGGTTCCGGGAATGAAAATCACCTTTGTCTTTGATTATGGTGATAACTGGGAGTTTGACATCGTGGTCATGCACGACAGTGAGGAGAGTACGCCTGATACCCAGATGATCGAACGTAAAGGTGAAGCGCCGGAGCAGTATCCGGAATATGAGGATTTTTATTGATCAATATTTAACCAATTATTCTTACCCCGCCTGTCTGAAAGGCTGCCTTTATCCCCTAACGGTTTATCCACAATCTTTTCCACATAAATTCCGGATAACTGAAACAGGGGATAATAATTCTAAAGGCAGCTACTGCAACGGGTTATAACAAAGTACTGACAGTATAAACACAACCTGCCAACAACTTACCCACAGACTTATTCTGGAAAAAGTGAGGACGCATCTTTATTCTTGGGCTCATTCAAAGAGGAACCCCGACTCTCAAACATCCGTTAAAATCATTTTGCCAAGGTATGACCCGATGCCCGATATCCAGTGGACAGCACCAGGTGCCACCCTGAGCCATAAGAACGCCGCGAAGGAATTTGGCCTGACTGAGGAAGAGATTATTCGGGCGATTAAAGAAGGAACGATTCACTACCAGATCGCTCGTGCCCACGGTAACCCGTATTACCGTGTGGTCAGGGCAGAAGTAGAGTCGCTGGTGCTGAAGCTTTATGGACCGGACTACGTCAGGCAGCAACAGTTGAAGAAAAGACAGGATGATATTGACCGGGAGATTCGCAAGCTGAAACGACGTATCAACGCTCTGGAGAAAGAGCGATTATCTTTAAACGGTTCCGGCCAGTAACACGGTGATTCACATGCCTAAAGTAAAAAAAAGCTGACTGCTGAACAGAAAAGAATCCCTAAAGCCGCCAGGGCGGAACGCCGGAAGAAATACCAGTGGATTTTTATCAACGGCAAGCGGGTACGGATTAAAAGAGAGGATACCCTTGAAGCATTTGCGGAACGGGAAGCCATGCTCCGCAGCGCTGACCCCATCTGGCTGCATCAGAATGAACTGTGGGAGTATATACAGACGGATGATGATTGCCTGGATATTGAGCCATCAGAGAGTGATCTGGCAATCTGGGAGTGGGATGGTGATGATGAGAAGGTGCCTTTTTGAATGGGTGCCACTGTAGCTTTATGGCTGTGTCACCCATTTGCAGTATAGAGGCCCAATTGAAACCTATAATTCAGCGGAGGGAGTTCGTAGTGCTTTGAAAAATAGGCATACAAAAGTTTACCGTCAAGCGCATATAAGCTGAAGAATACCGGCTTATTTGCAGTTAATAACAATAACCGGACACTTGTTTAACTTGGAGTAGCAGGGTAGTCACAGCCTGATTACAAAAAGCTTTTTTAACTTCCGAAACAACATGCTTCGTTCCGGGGCAGTTAGGGCAAGAATTTCTGGAAGAATTCTTTCAAACACAATCGAAACCTTTTCAGCACTGGTCATTTTCTGGTCTTTTAACATGATCACTTTTCTCCGTCTTTTTGTTTGTTATTCCATATGATCAAACGCTATGCATCAATTGAGACTGATGCACATCATAAACACTCTAAAATGGAACATTTGAGAGCTTCTTGCATGCATGATCCCACTACCTGAGTTCCCGGTAGACCAGAACAATGGAGTTGAATGGTAATCTTTACTGATATGCGAAAGATCAAACCTGATTCTCACTCCAGACCAAGGATCATGATACTTCCACAGTACATTTCAACAGCTTTCTCGTCAACACAAATCTAGATTTTGTAAAGACTTTACATAATAGACAATCTGTAAAGCTATTACAGGTTATTTTCGGCTATTGTCTCATTGATAAGATCAAACAAATCTGTCATACGTTTAGTTGCCACTTTCTCATACCGCCACCCATGCCCGACATCAATACCATTATGCCTGAACAAACTTGCCAGCTGAGTGAGAAGACTATTCAGTTTACATAAAGGGATAGATGTAACACCCTGAGCAAAATACCCATCAAGAATACTAATTCCATAGAGCTGAATATCATCCAACTTTGCACAAATTTTTAACACCTGCTGAGAATCCAAGATGGAACCAGATGAAGCATCAACAATCGCAACATTCACATCATTCCGAATTGTCAAATATTTATTAAAAACACTATTCGCATTTTTTACTTGCCACGGTAGTAAATTATGGTTGATCACATATTGCAAAGCATCTCTTACGTATTGTGATTGATTAATCCCCATGCCTTGTAATATTGAGGCCGACCCCTCTTTCAAGTTCTTTGAAATTCTGATATTTAAATTAATCATTTGATCTGTAAAATTTGGATCTTTACTCATCAGTATTACCTATAATGGCTAATCTGGATAAAGCATGTTGCATGAACAGCTAGAACCTGAAGTTACGGCTATGTTTATCTGTGCGTGATTGCTACCTGAAGTTCTTCAGTATTTATTAGCGGGCTGTATAAATAATAAAACTGTGATTACGCTTTTGTTATTCTGTTTAATAAAGTAACAACTATCCTTTGGTTACCAGCCTGATGCAGGAAACCTGTACCTATTTCTTAATTTCCAATTCCCAGTAATCCATAATCCGCACCCGTCCGATGGTCTGCATATCCGGCGCGCGGGTACTGCGCTGATCCAGCCCTTTATAACTGACCAGAAAACTGCACAACTGCTTTTTACCATTCTCTTCACGCAGGGCCAGAAACATACCGGGCCCTGGTCGTAACTCCCGCTCGACCACCAATAGAGTGAAACCAGTAAAACACTCGATGGTTTCCGGCACATAGTAATACTCATAGAGTTTCTTATCCCGGGGCTTGTGTTGCTGGCTGACAAATACATCCGGCACACGGGCCGTCACTTCATACCAATCCCCTTCCGGCGGTACAACGGTTACATGGGTGAGCATGGTCGCATTTGCTGACGGCTCTTTGGGTTTCTCCGGTTCCGGGTCGTAAGGATCCCCCACCCCCGTGCTCAGCCAATGGCTGGAGACACCGGTGGCCACCGCCAGCCGTTCCACATATTTGTGCGGATTATCAATCTTGCCACTGGCCAGGCGGTACATGTAGCTGCGCTCGATGCCTGTGTCACGGGACAGGGCGCTGGCGGTTTTTATTCCCTTCAGTTTCATGGCCGTGGCCAGACGGTCTGCAAAAGTTTTATTCATGATTCATTGCCTCTGGCTATAACAGGCTTTCGCCAGACAGGTTGGATTGAGTTTCGATACTGACTTGATGTAGTATGTTTTATTGGCTGATGGTCTCGAGGTGGATTGCTTTTACTCTTGAAACAGGGAAGGTTCACAGGTGATGCTACGGTCTATTTATTAGCATTGTGATTTATTGATTGCACAGCTGCCTTTCACAAGGTATGCCATCACGGTCACCGTCCATATTGGTGCCAGGGCAATTATCCTGGTAAAAGGTGGCTTCTTCACAGGAAGTCATTTGGGAGCAATGGGTTTTGCCACTGCAACTAAACCTGGCAGTATCACTGGACGATGAGGACTCAAACAGTGACATAACTGCTTGAGGTTCTGGAACAGAGCCGCTACTGGTCGCCAGCTTCTGATAACCGAATACTACGGCGATAATTACTGCAGCAGGCAATAGCTTTCGAATAAAACCCGGCTTTTTCCGGCGAATATGGGGTCGAGGCTTTCGTGGTGAAGATACCACCTTCGCAACCCCTTCGATGGAGCAGTGGATCGCCTTGAGTTTTCCGTTATCCTGGTTTTCAACCTGAAAGTGGATAATGTCACCCACTCTCGGTTTTCTGGCCATACCTTTCAGTGCTGAGATATGAACGAAGACATCTTTTGGCAGTTCATCGGATTGGATAAAGCCGAAGCCCCGTTTATCGTTCCATGTTTTTATACGGCCTTTGTGCATCAATACTTCCTGTGGCTGGTACTGAAACATGTATTACCCAGGCGATTTCGACGATTGCGGGATTATGGATTTTTACACAGCAACGCCAAAAAACAATTATCACTGGTGCAACTGGTTTTACACGTCATGGTCAAAGCAGTAGAACCCGTGATTCGTCCGCAATTCAAATGCAGGCATTGCGGCGCAGCGATGAAGCACATTGCGTTCAGCTTCCTGAAACCGACCTGAGTTGCCACAGCAACAAATACCGCCATTCACAAACAGGGAGAAAAAGTAAGCTCAGCCAGACAGATATGACATACCCCAGACTACCGTAATGCAGTGGTCGGGAGACACTCATCCTGAATAAATAGCGTTCTGAAAAAACGCTCTGATTCAAGATCCGCCAGAAAAGTAAACTTCAATAGACCTTCCTCACCAGAATTCAACCCGGGCTTGTGCAACAACAGGATAAGATTGCGGCTAGGCGCAATCTATCCTTATTCGTTAGGTGCGTTATCGATGTTTTGTTTGAGCTGGACTCACTGAAATACCAAGAAGATAAAGAGTATCTTTGCTGAAATCTTGCTCATTAGGCCATTCTACTGAGCCAAAAGCTACTCTGACCTGCTTAAAATAAGAGTCATCTTTAAGTTCAGAAAAAACACCTTTTTCTAAAAAAGGCGTGACATCAAAATCTTTGAATTCGTCATTTTCAAACTCAACCCTCAACTTATAATTCTCTAGAGCTTGAACAGATTTAACAGATGGATTCATATTTACACCTACTTTAAAGGATCAATCTTGAATACCGAATCACTATTAATAGCCAAATCCCAGTTGGCCATAAGACTTTCCTTATGAATTTCAATCCAGGCATCAACCAATTTCTGTTTGTTTTTTGGCAGACTTCCTTCCAAGACACCTCCTGTCGGGATCTCAATAATTGCACTGCAATCCTGATAATGCACATGGATGTGAAGCATATTGTGTTACTGATTATCGAAATAATACATACGGACAATCAAACCATAAAACATTGATATTGTTGGCATTTGGACACCCTTAAATCAAAATCATACCCAATTATACTCTATCGAATACAGATATTCAGCGGGTTTTGCACGAGCACCTAACGCCCTGTTAAGCAGCCCAAAACTTGGCGTACAATCGGATGTCTCAATGCAACATCGGTTACACAAACTGGCACAATATATCCGGGGTTGGATGGGTTATTTCCGGTTATCGGAATATTACCGACCAATTCCCCTGCTGGATCAATGGATACGTCGGCGAATCCGTTGCTGCTTTCTGAAGCAATGGCGCAAGCCGAAAACCCGTTTTAAGCATCTGGTCAGGTTAGGCGTTGATAAAGTGAACGCCGCCAAGATCGCAGCCAGCAGCAAAGGGTATTACCGTCTGAGTAAAACTTATGCGGTACAACAGGCACTGAATAACAATTACCTCGCGAAAATTGGGCTTGTTTCATTAAAAGACTTATGGATCAGGTTTCACCATCATCGTTGAACCACCCGGTGCGGACCCGCATGCCGGGTGCTGTGGGGAGGGTTGGAGAAAGACCAGCCCTTACCCAAATTAGCACACGATTTGATTTCCTATATCTTCAATTTTTGATAAGTCACAGTGCCTAGCAAGCCTTTGCCTAAAATTAATATTGCTGATTCTTGTAGTAACAATTGACTTGAACCGTGTCCAAAGCAAAGGGAATATATAATCTTTAGCTGAAACAACATCTAACTTACTTAATGATGACTGTTCAAATATATCCAGCATTTCATTTCTAGCTTCTATATAAGTTTCATAGTCACTCGAAGCAATAGTTTTCTCTTTTAGCTCAAAAATTCTAGCCTTTACTTTTTCAGAATTGAGATTACCTTTATTGTCACTTACTAGTTTTTTAACTTCATAAGCTGTTGTTTGTTCAGATGGGTTTATCTTGAACGATATTGCATATTCAACGAATAATTCATATAGAAGCGGTTCGTTTACATCTAACCACTCGGAATAATTGAATTCTTCCGCCATTTCAGACAAATCTTTTATTGATTCTTCTTCATCTAAAAGTACTAAAAGTGCTTTTTCATCAATCAAAACATTTTCAATACAATAAAATGGTAAAACATAAAGCCCAGGTTTATTATCTAAGGATTCTTTTGATAATATAAACAAGTCACCATCCACAATATACAGACTTTGCCGGTTTGATTCTTTATATTCTATTCTATGGTGTTCAATAACTTCTCGACGACCACCTAATGGAAAAACCTTCTCTATTTTAAATTGGTCACATAATATTCTGGAAAGGATAATCGAAAATACCTTTTCATAACCATGAGCAGTATCTTCTATATAAACATCAATATCATTAAACTCTTCAAAGAAAACTGATTTTGCTGATTGAGACTGACTATTTCTTTCTAAAGACATTTTATCTACACTTCACCACATTAGATTTTAATCCACCTACAATCTCTGGCGAGTGTGTAGCCATAATAAATTGTGACTTTGTACTTAAGCCTTCAATAATTTCAGAAAATTTTTCCTGCCATCTTAGATGTAGTGAAAGCTCTGGTTCATCAATAATGAATACATTATTTTTCTTATTACCAAGGTTTAAGAATGCATGAGCAAAGATTACAAGTAATTGTCTTTCTCCAGATGACAGACTTTCAATTGTACACTTATCACCATTCAAACGTTTAAAGAATATTTGCCCAACTGGATCTATTACTATTTCCTTCCTCGAATCAGAATAAAAATCATTAATCGTAGAAACGAAATCATTTATCGGCTTAAACAGATTATCAACTTTTGATTTATGTTCATCGATAATATCAACAATTTTTGAAATTCGTTCGATTTGCGCTTTATTCATTAACCACTCTAGGTGGAAACCCTTATCACCATCTGACAGCAGACCGATTAATCGATCCAAGTTTTCAAAGAATTTATCAAGCTCTTTACTCAAACGTGATCCTTTTATGCCAATTTTTGAAAGAGCGTCTTTAATTTCCTTTTTTCGTTTAATTAGCTTAGTCCTTTCACTCCAGTTTATTGATTCCATAGACAAATCTAAAGAATCTAAACCATTATATTCAAAAGTTGAAGCTAGAATTTCATCACGAAGTTTTTCAGATTGCCTTTCCTCTAGAACTCTTAACCTCTTGTAAGAACTTTGAACTAAGAATTCAATTTCCATTAAACTATAACCAAGCGATCCTTTTATAAGTCGTCTTGCTGATCTCGCCCTTTTACTTGACTCAAACAACCAACGCTCTTTCTCGTGATAATAATCTGTACTGTTATCAGCAACAATATCATTCCTTCTATCTAACCCTAAGAATATCGGCGTTGGGATTTCTGTGATTTTTTGAATTATCTCATGGTTTGAATATTCTCTATTTATTGTCTCTACAACACTATCAAATTTTTCAGACCCCCTAACAAATTGATCGAATTCAAAGTCGAGATAACTTCTAAATACAATCACATCGCCTATTGAGCTTATTTTCAACGTTTTCTCATCACCAATTGTTTCTGATGTTATAAGAATTTTTTCCCCTTTAAACTCAATCTCGAGTTCAATTCTATCATATATAATAAGTAAGAGTTCTTTGAAGCTGGGTGTAACCAATGCATTCATTAGTTTCAATGCTGTTGTTTTTCCTGAACCATTACCACCTACAAGAAAACTAATTCCATTCTTAAATTTAATATTAAAATCAAGATAGCCATATACATTTTTGGCTATAAAGTTTTTCACTATCATCTTAACTCTCTCAATTGTTAATTGGCAGTGTGCTAATCGGGATAGGGCAGAGCCTCACGACTCTGCTCCTCCCACACCACGAGCCATACGGATCACGTAGCATCGCGGTTCAAATCACTCTGTATTCATCTTGCTGCCAGTTCTGGCAACCCAAGGTTCTTGAAATATCTATTTGGCAATGCTCGGGTTAACGCCGGACTACCACTCAACCGCCAAGGTCCATGAGCTGATTTTGCCGTATTCCACGCAAGGAAACGACTTACTCCCAGTCGCCTCAACATTCGGTAGCCTTTGCTGCCCCATTGCTTTAGGATATAACACCGTAATCGTCGCCGAATCCATTTGTCCAAATCTCGCAGAGGACTCAGTATTTCGGCAATATCGAAATACGCTTTCCAACCAAGCAGGGATTTACTAAACTCTGCAATAATCCGGATGATTGAATGGCCTCTCGTTCGACGGCTCAGTTGTTTAACGGTCGTTTTCAGTTTGGTCAACGCTTTATCACTGACTTTTACTTTTAACTCCCGCCGACTGAACGTAAATCCAAGGAAGCTGCGCTCCCAAGGTCGGCCTACTGCGCTTTTCTGGGTATTCACTGTGAGTCGCAGTGATTCTCCAACAAAGCGTTGCAGGCTTTTCATCACGCGTTCACCCGCTGCTTTACTGCTGACGAGTGCCACACAATCATCAGCATAGCGAGCAAACTTGAGGTTTCGCTTTTCCAGTTCCCAGTCCAGATTGTTCAACACTATATTTGAAAGAACAGGCGACAGTGGGCCGCCTTGTGGTACACCTTTCAAACTGGCTTGTTTTATTCCGTTAATACAGACACCGGCTTTCAGGTATCGGTTGATCAATCGTAGCAGCGTAGCATCCTTATGGTGAGCCTTGAGCTGTGTCATTAATAAATCATGGTTTACATGATCAAAGAACGCCTCAAGATCACAGTCCACAACCCAGTTATATCCATTCCGTATAACTGACTGTACATGGCAGATAGCCTGATGTGCATTCCGATGGGGACGGAAACCATAACTGTTGTTATGGAATTTACCATCCCACTCTTCCTGCATAATCTGGGCAATCGCTTGCTGTATCAGTCGATCCAGAACGGTAGGGATACCCAGCTTGCGTTTGCGTCCATCCGGTTTGGGGATTTCCACTCGCAGAACGGGTTTTGGGCGGTAGACTCCTTCTATCAATTGCTGCCGGATTATCGGCCAGTACTGTTTCAGGAAATGTGGAAGTTCGTCAACGGTCATGCCATCGACGCCAGCGGCTCCTTTATTACGTTGAACCTGTTTCAGTGCACGTACCAGATTATTCCTGTCCAGTACCCGCACCATCAAAGATGAACAAAAGGTGGATTTTGGTTCAATCGGGTCTCCCGTTTCCGGTTCACCCTCTGGTGTATCCAGAGACAACGACAGTTGTTTAACAGATGCCATCCGAAATCACTTCCCCGATGATTACTTTCCAGGATTTGTTCTGGCCTTCAGTGGCAAGAGACCACCTACTATGCCGTCTGCTGACTTCTGCACTGCGATCACAGCGGATTGCTCCGCTCTCAGTTCATCCATTAACACAGTGCAGACCTCTCGAGGTAAGACACTTAACTTTCCTCGCGTAGACGCCCAATTTATAAAACGTATCCCGATTGCAGATGGAGGGCTTAATGGTCACGTGCCCACTGGCCCCGAATACGTCACACCTCATATTGGGTTTCTGTTCGTCGCCCCGCGATTTTGCGTTGGGCTTCCTTCAGACCCTGCCTCACGGCAACGCCCTTGCCCTTTCGCTAACCTTCGGCTCTGCGAATACCTGGTAAGAGGACTTTCACCTCTCGAGTTAAGTGCCATGCTCGGCACACACGCCAAATTCAGGGGCGCCGTAGGCGTCCCCTGGAATTTTTTTGGTACGCCCGGCATGGGCATGAACTGATGGGGTGAAAGTCCCCTGTGGGAGAACCTACATCTGACTGGCGGTAAAGACGCCTGCTGA